>CAZTCU010000351.1:0-3070 GCA_964612235.1 uncultured Rhizobium sp. | reverse complement strand
GCGGCGCGGTCGAACCCGTCCGCATTGCCGCTATCGCGCAATTTGCGCAACGCAGTCACCGGCGATTTCTCGCCCACCCAGGATTTCGCCGCATCGCGCAGCATCGTTTGTTCTTCGCTGAGGACAGCCATTGGAAATTCTCTTCTTACTGGTGATCGAGAAGGCCGAGCACGCGCTTGGCCACGACGTTGAGGTTCACTTCGCTGGTGCCGCCCTCGATGGAATTGCCCTTGGCGCGCAGCCAGCCGCGCGTCGCCGCGATCTCGTCGGCCGAAAACCCTTCGCCTTCCCAGCCGAGACCCTGATGTCCCAAAGCCTCCACCAGCAATTCGGTGCGCTCCTGGTTCACCTTTGCGGCGGCATATTTGACGATGGAAACGGCCGGGCTTGGCCCCTTCTTCGCCTTCGCCTCCTCCTCAAGCCGCCTAACGGTCAGCGCGAAGGCGCGCGCTTCCATCTTGTGTTGTGTGATGCGCGCGCGCAGGTCGCCATCCGCGAGCTTTCCGTTTTCGGTGCCGACGTGATCCTTGGCCGCGTGTTCGAGATCGTAACCGCTGCCGCCGCCGAAACCGCCCGCCGAAATGTTCTGCCGCTCATATTGCAGGAGACGTTTGGCGATTTCCCAGCCGCCATTCAATTTGCCGACCATATTGCCCTTCGGCACCTTCACGTCGGTGAAGAAGGTTTCGCAGAACGGCGAATTGCCCGAGATCAGCTTGATCGGACGCGCCTCCACGCCCGGCGTCGTCATGTCGAACAGCACGAACGAAATGCCTTCGTGCTTCTTCGACGTATCGGTGCGCACGAGACAGAAAATCCAGTCGGCGTAATTCGCGTAAGACGTCCAGATCTTCTGGCCGTTGATCAGGAAGTGATCGCCCTTGTCCTCGCACTTCGTCCGCAGGCTCGCGAGGTCGGACCCCGCACCCGGTTCGGAATACCCCTGACACCAGCGGATTTCGCCGCGCGCGATCTTCGGCAGATGCTCGCGCTTCTGTTCGTCATTGGCATATTCCAGCAGCACCGGCCCCAGCATCCAGATGCCGAACGAAAGGAGCGGCGGCCGCGCCTTGATGCGGTTCATCTCCTGCTGCAACACGCGCGCTTCGGCCGGCGCCAGCCCCCCGCCCCCATATTCCTTGGGCCAGGTCGGCGCGGCCCAGCCCTTCGCCGCCATGCGGTCGAGCCACAGCTTGCCTTCGGGATTGGTCCATTTGGCGCGCCGCCCGCCCCAGATGGGGGAGTCGCTTTCCTCGCCAACGGGAGGTGCGCCCGCCCCCCGCATGGAAGGCGGACAGTTCGCCTCCAGCCAGGCCCTTGTTTCGCTGCGAAAACTCTCCAGATCGCTCATCGGCGCATCCTCCGGCTTATATCGAAATTTCGTATGTCCGGTATTGTGGCGCGCAGCCCTTGGGCCACGCAAGCGGGTGTCCGGTAAGCATCTATCCAGAAAAAGGTTGTAGACCCAGAGCATGACGGATTTCCGCCTGACGCTCACGCCCCTGGACGATCTCGCCTTGCTCGAACAGGAGTGGCGCGAACTCGAAGCGCGCGCCGAGATCGACTTCTATATGTCGTGGGGCTGGATCGGCACCCTGCTGCGCCAATCCGGGCTGAAGCCGCTCATCCTTCGCGCCACCGACAACGGCAAGCTCGTGGCGCTGGGCTTTCTCTGCGCCAATCGCGAAACGCGCCATCGCTGGCTTTCCTTGCGCAAACTCTATTTGAACGAAACCGGCGACCCCGAAATCGACATCCTGTGCATCGAGCACAACGGCTTTCTGTGCGACCGCGCATACGGAGCGGAATTGCCCGCGCGCTGCATCGACCATGTCCTGTTGTCCGAGGAAGCAAAACGTCTTCTCGGCCCATGGGACGAGTGGCGCTTCACCGGCATCGACGAAAATTATTTGAGGCTTCTGGAAGCGACGGGCTTGCGCGTCCGGCTGCATGCCGCCAAACAAAGCGGCGTGATCGACTTGAACGCCTTGCGCGACAACAAGCAGGATTATCTCGGCACCCTCAGCTCGAACACGCGATACCAGATCCGCCGCGCCCTCAAGCTTTATGGCGAACGCGGCCCGGTCATCCTGACGGTGGCGAAAACGCCAGACGAGTTCGCGCGCTATTTCGACGGTTTGCGCAACCTGCACCAGAAATACTGGATCGCGCGCGGCGACAGGGGCGCCTTCGGCTACAAATTCCTCAACGATTTCCACGAAGAGATCGCGCTCACACGCGGGCCTTTGGGCGAAGTCGAACTGCTGCGCGTCGCGGCGGGCGATTTCGAGATCGGCTATCTCTACAATTTCACCTGGCGCGGCCTGGTCGGCGCCTATCTCTCGGGCTTCGCCTACGAAGACGATTCCAAGCTGAAGCCCGGCCTCGTCTCCCACTATCTCGCCATCGAGCATCATCTGAAAGGCAACGCCGGCGTCTACGATCTGCTGGCGGGCGACATGCAATACAAGCGCAGCCTCGCCATGACGACACCGCCGATGTATTGGGCCGACCTGCAGCAGCCGCGATTGAGATTGCGCCTGGAGGATTTCGCGCGGGTCGCGAAGAACCGGCTTAAGCCGTCTCCTCCACGATCCCCCGGTCCGGATAAAACGCAAGCCGGTTCTTGATCTCGGCCACCGCCGCATAAGGCGCTTCGTAACTCCACACCGCATTGCGCCCCTGTTCGCCGCCAAGGGGAATGGAGAAATAGGAGCAATCCCCTTTGTAAGGACAGTAGGTCGAATGGTCGGTGCGTTCGAGCAGCGTCATGTCGACATCCTCGCGCGGAATATAATTCACCGCCGGATAGGATGCTTCCTTCAACGACAGCGCGCGCCGCGTATCGGCCACCACACGACCCGCCACCTTCACCACCACCCGCTTTGGATTTGGCGCAATCGAGATCGGATGATCGGGACCGGGAATTTTAACGGGTTTGTTCATGGCCCAATCCTAGTCCCGTACCGCCAAAACCAAAACGCCGCCGAAACGAAGTTCCGGCGGCGTCTTCTTTTGGTTGCGGGGCCAGGATTTGAACCTGGGACCTTCAGGTTATGAGCCTGACGAG
>CAZTCU010000350.1:0-3077 GCA_964612235.1 uncultured Rhizobium sp. | reverse complement strand
GTGCCGCCCGCTGGACCGCCGCTCGGTGCGGATCGACGTGCTGGCGCGGAAGTAACACGACACGATGCGGAAAGGCCGGGCTCTGCCCGGCCTTTTTGCCTGTCATTCCCACAGGGCACGCGCCACATGATGGATGTGCAAGATTTCTATTCCCGCATCCGTCTGGCGATAAAATATCCGAAAAGGGAACCTGAGCAGCGGCACGACGCGGACACCAGGGCGTTGTTCGACCAATCCGGCGTTCTGAGGCCAGGCTTCGATCTTCGATGTGACTTCGCGAATGCGGGATTGAAGTGCCAAGAGTTGGCCCGGATAATTTTGGGCGGTGTAGGCGAATATGTCGTCAAGATCGGCGTTGGCTGACGCCGTGAAAATGACCGCCATCAGCGGCGGTATTTCGCGAAGGTGGCTTCAACCTCCGCGGCGGAGGCGAACTTTCCCTCAGCCGAATCCCGCAAGCCACGATCGATGCCTTGCAACTCCTCCGGGGAAGCCGAATGGAATTTCCGGGCGTAGAAGGTCTCGAACCATTCGCTGAATTGGCTCAACTTCTCCGGCGAAAGCGCCGCCACGGCCTTTTCGAGTTCTTCCACGCTCATGCAGCACCTATAACATTTGCAGGGAAACGCCGCTACTCCGCCGCCTTCAGCTTGCGCGCGGGCGCTGGTCTTTCCGGGGCGCGGTTCTTGAGCAGCGGCTTCAGATATTGCCCCGTGTAAGACCGCGCGACTTTCGCTACGTCTTCCGGTGTGCCGCTGGCCACGATCTCGCCGCCGCCGTCGCCGCCTTGCGGGCCGAGATCGACGATCCAGTCCGCGGTCTTGATGACTTCGAGATTGTGTTCGATCACCACCACGGTATTTCCGTTGTCGACCAGTTCGTGCAGCACCTCGAGCAGCTTCTTCACGTCGTGGAAGTGCAGGCCCGTGGTCGGTTCGTCGAGGATATAGAGTGTGCGTCCCGTTGCGCGGCGCGACAATTCCTTCGACAGCTTCACGCGTTGCGCCTCGCCGCCCGAAAGCGTGGTCGCCTGCTGGCCGATGGAGATGTAGCCCAGGCCCACGCGCGTCAGCGTATCGAGTTTTTCGCGGATCGAGGGCACGGCCTTGAACAGTTCGGCGCCTGCTTCGACCGTCATGTCGAGCACGTCGGCGATGGAATGGTCGCGGAATTTCACTTCCAGCGTTTCGCGGTTGTAGCGCTTGCCCTTGCACACGTCGCATTGGACATAGACATCCGGCAGGAAGTGCATCTCGATCTTGATGACGCCGTCGCCCTGGCAGGCTTCGCAACGCCCGCCCTTGACGTTGAACGAGAAACGCCCCGGCTGATAGCCGCGCGCCTTGGCTTCCGGCAATTCGGTGAACCAGTCGCGGATGGGCGTGAACGCGCCCGTATACGTCGCGGGGTTGGAACGCGGCGTACGCCCGATGGGGCTCTGGTCGATGTCGATCACCTTGTCGAGGAATTCGAGGCCCTCGATCCTGTCGTGCGGCGCGGGATGTTCGCGACCCTGGTTCAGCTTGCGCGACGCGGCCTTGAACAAAGTCTCGATGATGAGCGTGGATTTGCCGCCGCCGGAGACGCCGGTGATGCAGGTGAATGTGCCGAGCGGGATCTCCGCCGACACGTTCTTGAGATTGTTGCCCTTCGCGCCAACCACTTTCACCCAGCGATTGTTCGCGGCCTTGCGCCGTTTCGCAGGCACCGCGATCTGCTCCATGCCGGTGAGATATTTGCCGGTCAGGCTGTTGGGCGAACGCATGATGTCTTCGGGCGTGCCCTCGGCGATGATGTGTCCGCCGTGGATTCCCGCGCCCGGCCCCATGTCGATCACATGATCGGCGACGCGGATGGCTTCTTCGTCATGTTCCACCACCAGAACGGTGTTGCCGAGATCGCGCAGGCCTTTGAGCGATTCCAGCAGCTTCTCGTTGTCGCGCTGGTGCAGCCCGATGGAGGGTTCGTCGAGCACGTACAAAACGCCCGTCAATCCCGAACCGATCTGCGAAGCCAGCCGGATGCGCTGGCTTTCGCCCCCGGACAGCGTGCCCGCCGCGCGCGCGAGCGTCAGATATTCGAGGCCGACATTGTTGAGGAATTTCAAACGCGCGCGGATCTCTTTCAGGATGCGCGCTGCGATTTCCTTCTGCTGCTTGTTCAGATCCTTGTCGAGATCGCGGAACCAGATGTCGGCGTTCTTGATGGATTGCTCGCACACCTGGCCGACATGCAGGCCGCCGATCTTCACCGCAAGCGCTTCGGGCTTCAGGCGATAGCCCTTGCACACGTCGCAGGGGCTGGTGTCCTGGAAGCGTTCCAGTTCTTCGCGCACCCACGACGAATCGGTTTCCTTGAAGCGGCGATCCATGTTGGGGATCACGCCTTCGAAGGTCTTCTTGGTCTCGTATCTGCGAAGGCCGTCGTCATAGATGAATTTGATCTCGTCCTCGCCGGAGCCGTGCAGCACGATCTCGCGTGCTTTCTTCGGCAGGTCTTCCCACGGATCGTTGAGCGAGAACTTGTAGTGCCGCGCCAGCGCTTCCAGCGTTTGCAGATAATAGGGCGAGGAGGATTTCGACCACGGCGCGATGGCGCCCTTGCGTAAGCTCAGCGTTTCGTCCGGCACGACGAGCGCGGGATCGAAATAGAGTTGGGTGCCGAGCCCGTCGCAGGCCGGACACGCGCCGTGCGGATTGTTGAACGAGAACAGGCGCGGCTCGATTTCGGGGATGGTGAAACCCGAAACCGGACAGGCGAATTTCGACGACATCAGAAGCTGTTTCGGTTCGCCCTTTTCCTTCTGGTCGGCGAATTCCGCGATGACGAGGCCGTCGGCAAGATTGAGCGCGGTCTCGATGGAATCGGGCAAGCGGTTGCCGATATCCTTCTTCACCACGATGCGGTCGACCACCACTTCGATGTCGTGCTTCAGCTTCTTGTCGAGCGTGGGCACTTCGGCGATGTCGTAGAACTTGCCGTCCACCTTGACGCGCTGGAAACCCTTCTTCTGAAGTTCGGCGAATTCCTTGCGGTACTCGCCCTTGCGGCCGCGCACGATGGGGGCGAGCAGGAAC
>CAZTCU010000349.1:0-3092 GCA_964612235.1 uncultured Rhizobium sp. | reverse complement strand
TTGATGTCCTTGGCGTTGAATATCCCGCGGAACACCGCCTGAACCTGCTTGATGTGTTCGCCAATGGCGATTTTCGCGCCGGTTTTTTCCTTCAGATACGCGCCCGCAGAAAGATGGTCGGCGTGCGCATGCGTCTCCAGTATCCATTCGATCTCAAACCCGCGCTGCTGCGCATCAGCCAGTATGGCGTCGGCGGATTTGGTGCTGGTTCGACCCGATTTGGGATCGAAGTCGAGCACAGGGTCGATCACAGCCGCCTTGCGGCTCGCGGGATCGGCCACCAGATAGCTCGCCGTGAAGGTGGCGGGATCGAAAAAGGCTTTGATATCCGGGCTCATCGAAGAATTCTCCTGACGTCACTTGACATATATATTAGTAATATCTAATTTAGCAAGTACTAATGGAGACTGGAATGGACGCACGCGTAAAGGACCTGAAAACCATGCGGCGCAGGGCAGGGGAGGCGGCAGATCTCCTGCGGGCCCTGTCGCACGAGGCGCGCCTGCGCGTGCTGTGCGATCTCGTCGAAGATGAGAAGTCGGCGGGCGAACTTGTTGCGTCGTCGGGTCTCAGCCAGTCCGCGCTCTCGCAACATCTGGCGAAATTACGGGAGGAAGGTCTGGTCGCCACGCGGCGCGAGGGCCAGACCATCTACTACCGCCTGAAAGATGCCAATGCCGCGCGTGTGCTGAACACGCTCTACGAAATCTATTGCCCCAAGTGAGGACCCCCATGAGCATTCCCGCCATCACCGCAACCGAAGCCCGCAAACGCCTGGAAGACGGCACGGCTATCCTGGTCGACATCCGCGAACCGGCCGAACACGCGCGCGAGAAAATTCCCGGCGCGCAGTCCATGCCGCTTTCCAGCTTCGACGCCGCAAAACTTGCGGGCGGCAAAGCGGTGATCTTCCATTGTCAAAGCGGCAACCGCACGCGCACCAATGCAGATAAGCTCTGCATTGTCGAAGCGCCGGAGATGTTCGTCCTCGAAGGTGGGATCACCGGCTGGAAGTCTGCTGGCCAACCCACGAACCTCGACCGATCCAAACCCATTGAACTGCAGCGCCAGGTTCAGATCGCCGCCGGATCGCTGATCGTGCTCGGTCTGCTGCTGGCGTTTTTCATTTCGCCATGGTTCGCGCTCTTAAGCGCCTTCGTGGGCTGCGGCCTGATGTTCGCGGGCATCACCGGCTGGTGTGGCATGGCGCATCTTTTGGCGATCATGCCGTGGAACAGAGTGGCTGCGTAACGTGTCCACAGTCGACATCCTGACCGTCGGCTCCGGAAGTCTTGTCGGCTTCGCACTCGGCCTTTTGGGTGGGGGCGGATCGATCCTCGCCGTTCCGTTGCTCGTCTATGTCGTAGGCATGCGTTCGCCACACATGGCAATCGGCACCAGCGCGCTAGCTGTTTCCGCCAACGCCTTTGCCAATCTGATTTCGCATTCGCGTGCAGGCAATGTGAAATGGCCCTGCGCCGCCGTGTTTGCGATTTCCGGAATCGCAGGTGCGGCAGCAGGCGCCACTCTGGGTAAGATGGTCGATGGACAAAGGCTGTTGTTCCTGTTCGGCCTTGTGATGATCGCCGTTGCCGCCGCCATGCTGCGTCCCCGCCGGGCAGAGGGCGATCCCTCCGTCCGCATCAATCCGTCCATCGCGATTCGTCTTGTTGTGACTGGCCTTCTTGTCGGTCTGGTTTCCGGCTTCTTCGGAATCGGCGGCGGCTTTCTCATCGTGCCCGCGATCATGCTGGGCAGCGGCATGGCGACGCTCAACGCCGTGGGATCCTCGCTTCTTTCGGTGGGCGCCTTCGGCCTGACCACCGCCGTCTCGTATGCCAGTGCCGGTCTGGTCGATTGGCATGTGGCCGCTCTTTTCGTGGCCGGCGGGGTAGCTGGCGGACTTCTGGGAGTATTTCTGGCCGGACGTCTGGCGGCTCAAAAATCGACCCTGACACGGATTTTCGCGGTGGCCGTTCTGGCCGTCGCGGCCTTCATTTTGTGGAAGTCCATGCCGGCGCTTTTTGCCTGATTTCCTGCCCTTCCCACCCCGAAATTGATCTGCTAAACCCCCGCCTCCTCAGTCTGCGGTCGTGGCGGAATTGGTAGACGCACTACCTTGAGGTGGTAGCGCCGCAAGGCGTGGAAGTTCGAGTCTTCTCGACCGCACCAGTCATTCTAAGCCATTTAAATTTGGCGATCGTCAGCACCTGCTGGCCCTCCCGAGTCCTTACGGACGAACGCGGATGATCGTCTTTCCCTTGCGTCGTCCGGTCGGATTCAAGGCGGCGACAGCCTCGTCGAGGGTCGCAACGTTGCCGATGTTCGTCCGCAGTCGTCCGTCCCGCACCCGCTGGACGATCTCGCTTAGTTGGGCGCGATCGGTTTCGACAACGAAGTCGACTGCCCGGCCGTCGTCGGGCCGCGGCACAGGTGGGCCGACGACGGATACCAGTGTCCCTCCGGCTCGAACGAGACGTGCCGACTGCTTGCCGATGTCGCCGCCGATGACGTCGAATACCAGATCGACGCCGCCGACATCTTTCAGCGCATCCTTGTCGAGATCGACGAATTCGTTCGCGCCGAAGTCGAGCACTTTCTGACGGTCGGCTGCGCGTCCGGTGCCGATGACATACGCACCAGCCTCGCGCGCGAGTTGCGTCACCATCGAACCGACAGCGCCTGCCGCGCCGTGCGCTAGAACGCTCTGTCCCGCCTGAAGGTGGCCGTGCTGGAACAATCCCTGCCATGCAGTAAGACCCGAGATCGGCAAGCTTGCGCCCACCGTGAAATCGACGTCGCCCGGGAGCGGCGCGAGGTTGCGCGCCTCGATGGCCACATATTCCGCCAGCGTGCCGTCGCGATGCCAGTCGGCGAGGCCGAACACGCGCTGCCCTACCGAAAGACCCGTTGTGCCGTAGCCGAGAGCGGTGACCACTCCAGCCAACTCGTGGCCGGGGATCGACGGTGTTCGGTCAAGGTTCCGGCGGTCGGTCCAGGTCGAGGGCCACTCCATCTCCGTTGGAACGAATCCCGAAGCATGAATCTCAACGATGACGTCATTTATCGCGGCGGACGGTTCGGGGCGTTCG
>CAZTCU010000348.1:0-3094 GCA_964612235.1 uncultured Rhizobium sp. | reverse complement strand
ATTGGCCGAAGGTCGTCTTGCCGCTTTCCGCCAATGCCACGCTTGCGATCAGACAAAGGGCCAGCGCGGTCCCCGCTTTCCATGCCGTCATATGAGTTCCTTTATGGACGAACGACTGCATAGTCCCGCTCGCGCGGGACTGTGCAAATCACGGAAACGAGAGCGGCGGCTATTTTCCGGTGAATTTCGCGGGTCGCTTCTGCAGGAATGCCTGCACGCCTTCCCAGAAATCGCCGCTCTTTCCGGCGAGGCTCTGGAACTTGCTTTCGAGGTCGATCTGTTCCTCGAAAGAATTGTGCGGGCTCGCCCCATAAAGCTGGCGGGTTAGTGTCAGCGCCGCCGTCGGCCCGTCGGCCAGCCGTTGCGCCATCTTGATCGCAGCGTCCAGCAGGGCGCCGTCATCATAGACGCGGTTGATCAGCCCCCATTCAAGCGCCGTTTCTGCCGGAAGCTTCTCAGCCAGCAGCGAAAGCTCGCGCGCACGTGCAAGTCCCACGAGTCGCGGCAACAACCATGTCGATCCGCCGTCCGGCACCAACCCGATGCGCGCGAACGCCTGAAGGAAATAAGCCGAACGCGATGCCAGGATAAGATCGCCCATCAACGCGATGCTCATGCCCACACCGGCGGCGGCACCATTCACCGCCGTGATGAACGGCATCTTCACATCGCGCAACCTGCGCAGGAACGGATGGAAGATCACCTGTAGGGATTCGCCCGGCTCCATCGCCGATCCCGATCCCCGATCGGAAAGGTTCGCGCCGGAGCAGAATCCCTTGCCTTCGCCCGTCAGTACCACCGCGCGAAACCCGGAATCGGCGCGTTCGATGAACTTCAACGCTTCGGTCGCGCCCGCCACCAGCTTGGCGGACGCCGCGTTCATCACTTCGGGATGGTTGAAGGTCAGCACGGCGACATTGCCGTGGGCCGTGACGTAAGCCCGTTCGAAATCTGTGCGCATTTTCTCTCCCAATGTTGTCCTGGGTCGAGAATAGGCGGGGAACTAGCGGCTGCTCAAGCGGCGGCGATGCTCGTTTTATGGTCTTCTTCGCCGATAACGCAGTTGCGGCCTGCGCGTTTGGCCGCATAGAGGCATTCGTCGGCGCGGCGGATCAGGCTTGCGGTGGTCTCGCCGGGCGTGAACTGCGCCACACCGATGGAAATGGTGATGGTGCCCAGGATGTCACCAGTCGATTTCTTGACCAGCTTCTTGCTCTCCACATGGCCCCTGATCTGGTTGGCCAGATTGAGCGCGTGTTCGAGCCTGGTCTGCCGCAGGATGACGGCAAACTCCTCGCCGCCGTAACGCGCGGCCGTATCGCGACCCTTGACGTTCTCGCTCAGGCACGCGCCGACCAGACGCAGCACCTGGTCCCCGGTCTGGTGACCCCAGGTATCGTTGAACGTCTTGAAATGATCGATGTCGCACATGCACAGCGCAAATTCTTCGCCCGTTTCGTTGGCGTCGTGGATCGCGTTGTCCAGTGCCATGTCGAACAGCTTGCGGTTGGCAATGGCGGTGAGCGGATCGGTCAGGCTTTCCTTGCGCACATCGTCGAGCTTTGTCTTCAGATCGCTCACTTCGGTCGACGATTTGTGCAGCTCGTCTTCCAGCATTTTGGTGCGCGCTTCCATCGCTTGCGTGGCGCCAAGCAATCCATCCATCAACTTGCGCACCGCGACGGGCGATTGATCGCCCACCATTTCCGCGATGGCCGCCGAAAGCGTCTTGCCGTAGGACGCGGCATCCTTGCCCGCCGTCTCCAGTGTCACCAGCACCGAGCCCAACGCCGCCGAGACGTCCTTGCTCAGCGTATCGAGTTGATCGATCGTCTTGCGCTCTTTCGAGACGTGATGCCGCAACTCATCCAGCACATCGGGCGTGAACGGCTTCTTGGTTTTCAGATGCGCGTCCAGCGCGCGCGACAACGGCGGATTGGCGCCGCCTGCATAAGTAAAGAAAATCTCGAAATTTGTTGGGCTTGGCGCCACGCCGTGGCTTTCCATCAAGGCCATCGCAGCCTTCGCCACCGCCTGCTCACGCACACTCTTCTGCACGGACAGTATTCCCACGGACGCTAGGTCCTTACCCTAGACGGAGGGTCCGTAAGAAACAGTTAAACAATGCCGATTGAAGCGGAACCAAGCTGCTGCTCTACTTGGCAAAAGAGGGGAGGCGGCCGAACCGGTCCGCCAGGGATAAGGAGAATTCAATGAGCGTGGCAGAAGCCAGACCGATGTCGCAGGACGACCGCGAGACCGTCCGCATGCAGGAGGTTTTGCGGCTCCAGCGTCAGGCGCATCTGAAGAACGGCCCGCCCACCGCGGAGAAGCGTATCGAATGGCTCGACAAGGCCATCGCGCTTTTGGTCGACAACCAGAAAGCCATCGGCGAAGCGCTGCGCGAGGATTTCGGCCACCGCTCCGTGCATTCCACGCTGTTGACCGACGTTTACGGCTCCATCGGTCCGCTGAAACACGCCAAGGCGCACGTCCGCAAATGGATGCGCCGCGAGAAACGCGCTGTGTCGCCCGCCATCCTCGGTCTGTTTGGCGCCAAGGCGTTCATCGAATACCAGCCCAAGGGCGTGGTCGGAATCATCGCGCCGTGGAATTTCCCGATCAATCTCACTTTCGCGCCGCTCGCGGGCGTTTTCGCCGCCGGCAACCGCGCGATGATCAAGCCCAGCGAATTCACGCCGCGCACTTCCGAACTGATGGAGCGCATGTTCCGCTCGGCCTATGACGAATCCGAAGTCGCCGTATTCCAGGGCGGCGCCGAAGTCGGCGGCGCGTTCTCGAAGCTCGCCTTCGATCACCTGCTGTTCACGGGCGCGACGTCCATCGCCTACCATGTGATGAAGGCCGCGGCCGACAATCTCGTACCGACCACGCTCGAACTCGGCGGCAAGTCGCCGGTCATCATC
This sequence comes from uncultured Rhizobium sp., assembly GCA_964612235.1. GTDB lineage: Bacteria > Pseudomonadota > Alphaproteobacteria > Micropepsales > Micropepsaceae > Rhizomicrobium. Next base: position 167 of record CAZTCU010000348.1, on the reverse strand, counting down.
GGCGAAACCGCCGACATGACGCTGGCCGCCAAGCGCATCATGATGGGCAAGACGTTGAACGCGGGCCAGATCTGCCTCGCGCCCGACTATGTGATGGTACCGGAAGACAAGGCGAAGGATTTCGTCGCTGCCGCGGAAGGCGCGGTGACCAAGATGTTCCCGACCCT
>CAZTCU010000347.1:0-3105 GCA_964612235.1 uncultured Rhizobium sp. | reverse complement strand
TCGCGGGCGTCTTCCTGCAGCGCCGGTTTCAGCACCAGGTCTTCGGGCGGATAGGCGGTGATGAAGAGTTCGCTGAAAAGGATGAGATCGGCATTTGCCTTGGCCGCATCGGCCCGCGCGGCACGCGCCTTGGCGAGGTTGCCGGGAATGTCGCCCATGACCGGGTTCAACTGGGCGAGCGCGATGGTGAGACGGTCCGTCATGGGCCGTGTTTAGCGCAAATCAGGCCGTGGCTGCGATCTTTTCGATCATCGGGCGATAGGCAGGCGCGCGGGCGGCCTGTTCGATCATCAGCGCGGTTTCCAGCGCCAGACGGGCTTCTTCCGGGCGGACGACGGTTTCGTCCTGGCCGCGGACCGAACGGATGAACGATTCCACCGATGCCGACAGCGGATCGTCGAAGGCGATCTCGCCCAGGGGGCGGCGTGTGGTGTTGCGGATCTCGCGCGTCATGAAATCGATCTCGACGATGCCGTCCACATACACAAGCTGCATGCCGCGCTTGCGCTGATGGGCGACGCGGCTGGCATGAAGCCGCGCAAGCGTTCCGTTCTCGAAGCTGATCGGGGCGGAGACTTCGTCGGGGTGGCGGCCGCGTTCGGTGCGCGCGAAGGCATCGACTTCGGCGGCCGCGCCGGGAACCAGGCGGTGCATCAGGTCGATGTCGTGGATCATCAGGTCGAGCACCGCGCTGACGTCGGCGCCGCGGCCCGTCCACGGGCCCATGCGCCAGCACGAGACTTCGAGCGGCGTTTCATTCATTTCCAGAAGGCCGGAGCGCGCGAAGACGAAACGCTCCTGATGGCCGACGGTCAGCACGAGGTTCTTGCGTTCGGCCAGTTCGATCAGACCGTCGGCTTCGCGCAAGGTGGTCGCGATGGGCTTTTCGACGAGGACGTGCGTGCCCGCGTTGAGGAAGGCGCGCACGATGGGCGCGTGCGTGACGGCGGGCGAACAGATGGAAACGAGATCGACCTTGCCCAGAAGCGCGTTCCAATCGGCATGCGTCTCGCAGCCATGGCGTTCTTCCATCGCGCGGCGCGTTTCCGCGCTCGGGTCCGCGATGGCGACCAGATTAACCCCGTTGGCGCTCGCATATTTGCCGGCGTGATGACGGCCGAAAGCCCCGGTGCCGATGACGCCTGCGCGCAATCCGCTTTTGCTATCCAAATGAGGAATCAAGGAAATTTCCCGCTGCGAAGGGCGCAAAGAAGCCATACCGGAGGGGGCCGGGGCGACTCATAAAATGTTTCGTCTTGTTACGCGGGGCCGCCCTGCTAGGGTTCCCGCCATTAGCCATTCCACCCTTGGAGGACGCCATGCAGAACCAGAAAAGCCGGGAAATCCGGCTGAAATCCCGCCCCGTGGGCGAGCCTACCCCGGCCAATTTCGAGCTGGTGGAGACCGATGTTGCCACCCCCGGGCCGGGGCAGGTTCTGGTGCGGAACTCCTACATGACGGTCGACCCCTACATGCGGGGCCGGATGATGGACCGCAAAAGCTACGTCCCGCCCTTCCAGATCGGCGAGGCGCTGCAAGGCGGGGCCGTGGGCCAGGTGGTGGCCTCCAACGCCCCGCACCTGAAGGTGGGCGACTACGTCCAGCACATGCTCGGCTGGCGCGAATGGGTGGTGGCGGACGGGGCTTCGATGATGAAGCTCGACCCGACCATCGGGCCGATCCAGGCCTATCTGGGCGCGCTCGGCATGCCGGGGCTGACGGCCTATGTGGGCCTGCTCAAGATCGGCGAATTGAAGGACGGCGAGCGCGTGTTCGTGTCGGCGGCGAGCGGAGCGGTCGGCCAGATCGTCTGCCAGATCGCCAAGGCCAAAGGTTGCTACGTCGTGGGATCGGTGGGATCGGACGAGAAGGCCGATTTCATCACCAAGGAATTGGGCGTCGACAAGGCGATCAATTACAAGACGGCGGGCGACCTGACGGCGGCGGTCGCCAGAGCCTTTCCCGAAGGTATCGACGTTTATTTCGACAATGTCGGCGGATCGCATCTGCAGGCGGCCATCGCCAATATGCGCCAGTTCGGACGCATCGCGGCCTGCGGCGCCATCGAGCAATACAACGTCACCGAAGCGCCTGCCGGGCCGAACAATCTCATCATGGTCGTGGGATTGAGCCTGACCATTCGCGGCTTCATCGTGTCGAACCATTTCGACATGCTGCCGCAATTCCTGGCCGACATGGCGAAATGGAAAGCCGCCGGAAAGATGAAATGGCGCGAGACGATTGCCGAAGGAATCGAGAAGGCGCCCGAAGCCTTTATCGGCCTCTTCCACGGCGAGAATTTCGGCAAGATGCTCGTGAAGGTGGGGCCGGAACAGGCGGTTTGAGGGAGGTAAGCAAAGCGCTTATTGTTTTTCCGGGCTCAACGCCACCGCTGCTGTGAGCGCTGCCACGATCAAATAAGCCAATAACAACGGCGCCAGGCCGATGATCACGGTGCCGGGCAGGCCTGCGAGGATCTGGCAGCCGAACCATGGATAGGCGCTGCCGATGAAGAACATCTGGATGCCGGCGATGGCGGCGATCCCCAGCACGGCGGCGTGAACCGGCGCGCCCAGCACTTCGGAGCGCGTGCTGCGTTCGAGGCGCAGAAGGCCTGCGGCCAGACGGATGCGCGAGATCGCGGACGCCACGAAGATGATCGCGAGCATCCACGCAAACGCCGACTCGAATACGCGGCCGCCATCGGGGGCGCATGGCGCGAGCGCGACCAGCAGCGCGTCCTGTCCGGGCACGGCGAACCCAATCGCGTTGACGATGGCGCTCACACCGGCGCCGATCGGATGCAGCGGCGCGAACAGGATCTGGTTGAGCCAGCTCAACACCACGAAGATCAGGAACACGATGCCGTTGAAATCGGGCATCAGGTGATGCGGCTTCAAGCGTTCGATCAGCGGCTTGGTGCCGTCGCGCGCGGAAACGCCGTAGCCGGTGGCGAACAGCAGGCCCATCGCCGCGAACAGCAGCATCGAGACGACGATGGCGGGCACGAAAGCGGGCTTTGCGAGATGCATATGGATCGCATGCGCGGCCGCAAACAGGCAGAAGACGATCCAACCTTTCGCAACCAGGCGCGCAACACCCATG
>CAZTCU010000346.1:0-3115 GCA_964612235.1 uncultured Rhizobium sp. | reverse complement strand
GCCGTTCGCGAGGTCGAGCGTGAAACCGTGCGGAGCGCTGTTCAGCCGCGAGATTTCATCGGGGATCGCCATTTCGACGCCGAACTTCTGCGCCTGGTTGAACGCGCGCGCCATCAGCGCCATGCCGCTGATGCCGGTGGGAAAGCCCATGTAGTTTTCGATGCGCGACGACGCGCCCGCCTGTCCGCCAAACGCGCGGCAATCGAGCACGATGGTGCAAAGCCCTTCCGATCCCGCATACACTGCCGCAGCCAAACCGGCGGGACCGGCGCCTACGATCGCCACGTCATAGAGACGGTCGGGATCGATGGGCCGCACCAGCCCGATGCAGCGCGCAAGTTCGCCCTCGGTCGGGTTGCGCAGCAATTGCCCGTTCGGACAAAGCACGATGGGCAATTCGTTGGGCTGGATGTGAAAGCGTTCGATCAACGTGCGCGCGCAGGAATCCGCCGCCGGATCGAGGTGTTGATGCGGGTGGCCGTTGCGCTCCAGGAAATTTTCCAGACGCAGCATATCCGCCTGCCCGGATCGGCCGACGACGATGGGGCCGCCGGTGCCGGTTTCCAGCAATCCCACCCGCCGCAGGATCAGCGCGCGCATGATGCGCTCGCCGAGATCGGCGTTTTCGACGAGCACGTCGCGCAGGCGGCGCGAGGGAATGATCAGCGCCTCCACCGCGCTTTGTGCATGTGCATCCACCAGCGACGGCCGGTTGGAGAGCTGCGCAAGTTCGCCCATGAAATGGCCGGCGCCATGGGTGGTGATGAGTTGCGCGTCACCTTCCGGCCCGCGCTGCGAAACCTCCACGTCGCCGGAATGAATGACGAAAAGGCCGGGCGAGATTTCTCCCGTGGCGACCATGCGCTGCCCGGCCGAAAAGGTCGCGCGTTCGCCGAACCGTTCGAGCCGCGCAATGTCGTCCGCGCTCAGCTGAGGGAACATCTGCCCGCGCCGTTGTTCGATCAGCGGCGAAAACATCTGCGACATGGAGGGCTCCGCAAGGATGGCGGAAGTTTAGCAGGAACACTTCACTTGTCATCCCGGCCAAGCGGCGAATGCCGCGCAGAGCCGGGACCCATCGTGCCGCTTCTCGATGGGTCCCGGCTCTCGCTGCGCTCGGCCGGGATGACAAAATTACTTTAATGCCCAGATGCGTTACGCACGGCGAAAGGCGCCGTGACGCTCGATCCATCCGCAAAGGTCAGCGTGATGCTCACCGTATTGCCCGGCTTGATGTCGGCGGCAGGCTCCATGCACATCAGGTGATAGCCGCCGGGTGCGAATTTCAGGGTGCCGTGAGGCGGAACGTCGACCTTCTCGACATCTTCCATATGCATCATGCCGCCCATGTCGCTTGATCGGTGCAGCATCAGCATGCCGCAGGATTTGGATTGCGCGCCGGTGAGCGTCAGCGGTTTCGCTCCATTGTTGTGCAGCGTGAAGTAGCCGCCCGCGGGCAGGCCGGAGGGCAGGGCGCGCAGCCACGCATCGCCGACCTTCACTTCGGACGCTTCGGCCAGTGCCGCCGAAACGACTATCGCCAGAGCGGCCATTGCCGCGACGTGAAGCGCGTTGGAATTCAGGAAACGCATGGGCGGCCTCCGCGACGGACAGCAAGGATGTATGGGTCACTGCGCATATTTCAACTCCAGAAGGAACGTGCGCTGCGGGAACGGATGGAAAATAAAATATTTCCGGTTGTTCAGGTTGTCGATGCCGAACGCCGCGCTCCAATGATTGTCGATTTCGTAATGGGCGCGCGCATCGAGCACGAGATAGCCTTCGAAGCCCTGATAGGTGTGCGAAACGATGTCGCTGTTGTCGATGGTGCCGAACGAACGATCCGCGTAACGCGCCGCCAGCGTGAAAGCCCATGCGTCATCGGGACGATAGGTCGCGACCAGGCTCGCCCGCCATTTGGGAACCTGCGGCGTGCGCTTGCCCACCGCGTTCGGGAAAGCCGCATCGGCGGCGACGCGCGAATTGACGAAGGTGATGCTGCCCGAAAGCGCCAGCCCGTCGAACAGGACGTCGTTCCGGTCGACCACCGCTTCGATGCCGCGCGAGCGAACGCGATCGACATTCTGCACGAAATTGAACAGCGTGTTGGATAGGGGCGCCGTCGATGTCGAGCCGGGCGGAAGCGGCGTGCTCTGGGAAATGAGTGCGTCCGCCACGTCTTCCTCAAAGAACGAAAGCCGCGCACGGCCGTCCGCCATTATATATGCCGCCGACAGCTCATAAGAGTCCGCACGTTCGGGATTGAGGTTCGGGTTCGGCACGGAAAGCACCGAGCCGGTTGTGACGGCCTGATAAAGCTCCATCACCGTCGGCATGCGATAGGCACGCCCGTATGAGGCGGTGAGCGTCCATGACTGGCCGGGCTGCCATCCGAGAGAGGCCTTCGGCGAGAAATAGGAACCCGAAAGTTTCGGCTGGGAAATGTCGAGCGCAGGATTGAGAGAATAATTCTCCCCGTCGAATGCCCGCCAATTCTCGAAACGTCCACCCAGGGTCGCTTTCCAATCGGGTGCGAAACGCCAAATGTCCTGAACCCAGAGCGCCGCCGTCGCCGTTTTGCCGCGTGAAGCGTTTGCGAGCGCACCGCGCGGACCCGACAGCCAGTCCGGCGTGCCGAACTTCCGCAGTGCCAGCTTGTAACGGTCGTAATGCGCGCCGAAACTCAGGTCGTTGGTTTCGCCGATGTGGCGCGTTGCCTTGGCATCCAGTGTGTACCAGCCCGTGCCGTCCATCTGCGCGATGGAGCCCGCGCCGCCATCGAACGCGCCGGGCAGCGGCGCGGTGGGCACGCGCTGCAAATCCCGCAGGAAGTCGTAGCGCGAAAGAACGAAGCTCGCGTCCCAGCCGCCGTCCGAAAACTTGAACGACAGCCCCTGTGCCAGATGCGATTGGCCATAGCGGGAGACGGCATTGGAAAAGCTGCCGGAGCCGATCGTGTAATTGTACCCGCCGATGTTCACGCTTCCCGTATAGACGGGCGCGCCGTTCGCATCGCGCAGGTAACTTTGCACCGTGGCGTTGTCGGTCTGGTTGAAGAACCCCAGCGTGTAATTCGCGGTCAGGTGGACGCTCAGATCGTAGGCGAGTTTGAGCG
>CAZTCU010000345.1:0-3155 GCA_964612235.1 uncultured Rhizobium sp. | reverse complement strand
GTCATCGGATTGACAATGGCCTGTCCGAAGCACGCGCCGATCAGGCCGCCAAAATAGGGAAGCGAGAGTGAGTTAGGCACCTGATAGGATTCGGGACTGTAGAGTGAGGCAGGCAGGCAGCCCTGGCTCAGGAACTCTTCTCTCAGATGACCATCCGCCCCCTGCGCCGTTGAGAATCCGCCGATGGTTGCCGGACCGTTGTCGCGGTGGCAGAGCTGCTTGCTCGAACGGATGCGGTCATCATCTTCCTGGAAATGTTCCCAGACGAAATCGGCGTGGAAGCTTGCGATCGGTTGCCAGCGCAGGCTTGCGCGGCCCGACCATAGATCGCGTCCGTCGATTGGCGCATCCGTCAGGCTGTTGAAGCTGTAACCGTCGCGCTTGGTCCATTCGCCCGCGATGCGCAGATCAAGCTTTTCGCCCACGATGGGAAGATTGATCATCCCTTCAAAGCGGCGGTTCTTGTAGTTGCCGATATCGGCGGAAACCATTGCCTCGAATTGGTCGGTCGGCTTGGCCGAAGTGACGTTCACCACGCCCGCCGTCGCGTTGCGGCCGTAAAGCGTTCCTTGCGGTCCGCGCAGCACTTCCACTTGGGCGACGTCGTAGAATTCCTGTTCGAAGAAATGGTTGCGGATGAAGGGCGTGTCGTTGAAGGCGACGGCCACTGCCGGATCGGTGGTGACCGAGATGGCCTGTGTGCCGATGCCGCGAATCTGGATGCTGTAGCCGGTGAAATTCGTCTTGGTGAAATTCAGGTTTGGCACCTGCTTTACGAGGTCAGGCCCACCATTGGTTTGCGAAGCAGTCAGCTGTTCCTGGCTGAGCGCGGTGATCGCGATAGGAATGCTCTGCACGTCCGCGCCGCCGAGTTTCGACGATGTAACCGTCACGGTTTCCACGGCGGCGCGCGGGGGCGTGGCCTGCGCGAGTTGCATCGGGATTTCGAGTTGGGAGGCGCTGGAGGGCACGATCATCACCGCGCCGTCCTGATGGCGGGGGACGAAGCCTGTGCCGGAGAGCAGTTTGCTCAGCGCGTCGTCGGCCGAGAGGTTGCCCTTCACGCCGCGCGTCTGTGCGCCTTTGACGGCGCTGTAGGAGACAATCACCGAGACGCCGGTTTGCTTCATGTAGCTGTCGAGCGCGGCCCCCAGATCGCCGCCGGGGATGTTGAGGCTGGCGGCTTGTGCGCCTGTGGCGAGCATGAGGCTCGCCAGGCTTGCGCCGGCAAGCCATGTCCGTTTTGTGTTTCTCGAAACTGGCATTCTTTGCCCCCCGATGATTGCCTGGCGCCGTGCTTAAGGCGCGCGCTTCGCGATGAATGTCTGTTCGCCCTTGTGCGAGACGCTGAGCCCGAAGGATTCGCGTGCCGCACTTGAGAAGAGTTGGATGCCGCCAACGGGGAATGTTCCGCTGATGGTGAGGCTTGCGACCTCCGGATCGGAGATCACGACTTTCTGCTGGCTGTAGCGGTTGAATTCGGCCGCTGCGTCGCCGAGCGTCGTGCGCTGGAACACGAGCACGCCGCGACGCCAGCCGAGTTCGTTGGAAAGCTCCGGCGCCGGTTTCTTCATCACCGACAAAGCGTCCGCCGTGGCGATGGCGATGTCGCCGGGCACCAGGACTGCGGCTTTGGCGCTTTTGCCGCCCGTCGATTCGATGCGGGCGGAGCCTTCGAGCAGCGACACCTGCACCTGGTTGGGATCGCGCCGCACCAGGAATTTGGTGCCGAGATCGACGATGCGGTGATCGCCGAGCGAGACCACGAAGGGCTTCGCTGCATCGTGGCGCACCTGGAAATAGGCCTCACCCTTCACCAGCGTGAAATGGCGCGTGCCTTTGCCGGAGGAGCGGATTTCGCTGTTGGTGTTGAGTTCGATCTGCGAACCGTCGGCGAGCTTGACGATCTCGCGTCCGCCGAGCGGCGTGGCGTAGATGCGTTCCGGCGTGCCGAACGGATAGAGGGCGGCAGCGCCGGCCAATCCAGCGATGGCAGCGACGGCCGCGATCTTCAGGAAGAACGGCCCGCGCCGTTCGGGGCGTTTGGCGATTTCCTCGCGCATGGGTTTGCGCAACGCCGTGAGGCGGTCGGCGGTGCCCCAGGCGGTTTCCAGCCGCAGATACGCGATGCGGCGGGCGGGGTCTTCGGCGAACCAGGCGTCGAGCGCGCGCTGGCTTTCTTCGGACCAATCCTGTTCGTGGCGCTTGAGCAGCCATTCTGCGGCGCGTTCGCGGGTTTCGCTTGCGGTCACAGCGCGCCTCCCTCATCGGGGGTTTCGCCGTAAAGCGATTGGGCGAGCGCGATCATGCCGAGCGTGAGATGGCGGTTGACCGTGTTTTCGGAAATGCCCATGCGGGCGGCGATGTCGCGTGTCGCCAGCCCTTCGATCTTTTTCAGGATCACGGCCTGCCGGCAGCGTTCGGGCAGGTGATCGAGCGCCAGTTGCAGGCGGCGCAGTGTGTCGCTCGCGATGGCCGCGCGTTCGGGGCCGGGGTCGTCGTTGGCGATGTGCAGCGCGTCAAGATCGGCCATCGTCGCCATGGGCACGACCTGGCGCTTGCGGATGCGATCGACCAGAAGATTGCGCGCGGTGGTGAACACGAAGGCGCGGGGCGATGCGGGAATTTCGGTGTGGGCGGCTTCGTAGACGCGGACATAGATGTCCTGGCACAGGTCGTCGGCATCGGCCTTTTCGCGGCAATGACGGCGCAGGAACTGCATCAGAACGGCTTCCAGCGGAAGAACCTCGCGGACGAACCAGTCTTCGACGGCAGACAAGCCTCCCCCCTCCCCCGGCAAGCGTGGGACGGCGTGTTCGCGGCCCAGGTCTGTTGTCTCAGTCATCCCCGCCCGTCGGGGTTCGCGTTTCGAACATCACGCGAGCATAGACGAAGGAGGGGCGGAAATTTGCCAATGGCGGCGGATTGAAATTTTCTGGCGCGGAGGCGCAAATGCGAAAAGACGGCGGATCGCTCCGCCGCCCTGTCTATATAAGTGAGAGACTACCAGTTCTTGGTGACGCGAATGCCGAAGAGGCGCGGGTCCGTGAGAAACACATTGGTGGTGAGCGCCGTGTCATCGGAGTTGAGGAAGGCGCCAGTGATCGCGGTGGTGTCCAGCACGTTCTTCACATAGGCCATCGCCTGCCAGCCGT
>CAZTCU010000344.1:0-3163 GCA_964612235.1 uncultured Rhizobium sp. | reverse complement strand
AAGGCGTGTTGATTCCGATCACACCCGCCACGCGATCCGGATGCACCAGCGGCAATTGCCACACCACCAGCCCGCCCCAGTCGTGGCCGACAAAGACGGCTTTCTCCAATCCCAGCGCATCGAGCATTCCTGTGAGATCGCCTGTCAGATGCAGCATGTCGTAATCTTCGATCTTCTCCGGCCGCGACGTGCGCCCGTAACCGCGCTGGTCCGGCGCGATGGCGCGATAACCGGCCGCCGCCAGCGCGGGCAGTTGGTGGCGCCACGAATAGGCAAGCTCGGGAAAGCCGTGGCACAGCACGACGGGAAATCCGTTTTTCGGCCCTGCCTCGTAAACGGCCATGTCGATGCCGTTGGTCTTCACCATCGTGGGTTCGGGAAACGAAACCATTCCAATTCCTCCAAATAACTTTATGCGGCAATTCCAAGTCGGTTCAGCATCTCCGTGCGCGAAGGCCCGAGCACGGGCGGATAAAACCCGGCCGCCCGCTTCTGCGCTTTCGGCATGCGCCAGAATTTCAATATGGTCGCGATGATCTCCGGCCGTTTCATCCAGCTCGTCGGGTCGTCGAGCATATGAAACCCGCGCGAGAACGCGCGCAGCACTGTCATATCACCGCGTATTGCGGGCACCAGCCCGTCCTCGACAAAACTCTTCGCCATGCGCGCGCGAATTCCCGGCTTGTAGGAAGGATCGCGCTCATGGTGCGCCCGCCTGATCGCCGCGCGGTCCTGCCGCGCCATCGCATCGTAGAACGGCCTCAGCGTTTCGCACGTCCGATCTTCAAACGCTTTCGCGCGTGCGCGGGGATCGGCGTTCGCTTCCAGCACCTCGCGCAACACATGGGCATGCACCACGCCCGCCGAACACCCGCGCCCGTAGAGCGGATTGGTCCGCACCGCCGCATCGCCCGCCGCGAAGAAATTCAACACCTGCGGTTCGCCGTTCTTGAGATAATGCCGCCAGACGCTTTGCAGATTGCCCATCGAATAGATCGGACTCACGGCTTCGGAACGCGCCTTTTCCACCCAGCGCGCCGTTCCCGGCAATGCCTCGCAGATGGCCTCGAACACTTCCGGCCGCATGATCGCCATGCGCAGGTCGGTTTCGATTTCCGGCGTCGCCAGCGTGATCGAGAAATGCCGGTTGTCCGCTGCGAACACGCCGTATTTTATGTAACCAAGATCGGCCGCAAGCGGCGTCGGGTCGCGCAACGGTTCTTCCGCGCCATCCAGAAGTTTGTAATGCCGCGTGAAATAGAGAATGCCGGCGGGCGCGGATTCCTCGCGCACCTCCACACCTTCGGCGCGAAGCCAATCGGGAAAAGCGGAATTGCGCCCGCTCGCATCCACAATGATGTCCCCGCGCATCTCCCGCATCTCGCCGCCGATCTCGACCTTCAGCCCGTCGGCCACCAATGCGCTCCCATCGCGGCGCGTGAGAACGCCGTGGATGCCCGCATCGGGAATGATGCGCACATTGGGGAACCGCCGCACATGGCGGCGCATCACCAGCTCCAGCGTCGTGCGGCGGCTGAACAGTATCCGCAGATCCTCGTCACCCGCCTGCGGTTTGTATTTCGCCCGCAGCGGGATCGGAATGCCCACCTGAAAATCGAGCGCGCGCACGCCGCTTGCGAACAATTCCTCCAGCAGCGCCGGATGCCGGTCGCGCAACAGAACCGTCAGCCGTCCCAGGAAACCGTGACTGTGCCGAAGCTGGGTCGCTCCGCGCCGCTCCCAGGAATGGAATGCTTCTTCCAGCGAATCCTCCGGCGGTTCGGGATCGCGGTCGAGGAGGATGACCTCATGCTCCGTTCCCCCAAACGCCAGCGCCACGCCGAGCCCCGCGATACCGGCCCCCGCAACGAGAATTTTTTCCGCCATCTATTGCACCGTCTTCCAAGCGGAATATGCGAGCGCCGCCCATCCGGCGAGAAACGCGAGGCCTCCGAACGGGGTCACGATGCCGATCCCCCGCACGCCGGAAAGCGCCATCAGATAGAGCGATCCGCAGAACAGCACGATCCCGGTCAGGAACAGCCACGCGGCCCAGTTTGTCGCCGTGCCCCGCAAGGCCAGCGCCGCGATGCCGATCGCGAGCGCATGGAACATGTGATACATCGCGCCCGTCTCGAAAACGCCCATCGATTGCGAATCCAGATGCGCCCGCAATCCGTGTGCGCCGAACGCGCCCGCGGCGACCGCGAGAAAACCGTTCACCGCCGCAACGACCAGCCAACCGTTCATGCGCAGCCGCAGCCTCCGTGGACGTGGGCGTGTTCGCGGATCTTCGCCACCGCATTGCGCGAAAGCTCGGCGGTCGCGGCAAAATCCGATGTCGCCGATTTCATCAGGTCCGCATCGCACATCAGGTCGATGGCGGTGAACGCAAGCGATTTCGCCCCATCGATCACGGCGGCATCGCCCTGGTCGGATGCCGCCCAGCGCGCGAATTCCGGATTGTGGATGATGACGTTGGGCGGCGCCACGGCCAGCATCGGATGGATCGAGGGCACGCGATGGCTGACATTGCCCATGTCGGTCGAACCCGCAAAGCCCGGCGGAATATGCTCGACCGGAAAGAAATCGCGGCCCAGGGCTTGCGCGTTCTTCTTATAAGCCTCCGCCATCGGCCAGTTCGTCTTGAGGTCGAGATAATCGGTGATGCCCCAATGGATTTCCGCCTTGCATCCGGTGGCAAGCGCGCCCGCCTCGAAACAGGCGTGCACGCGCGCCTTCAGCGGCGCCAGTTCGTGCGCATCCGCCGCCCGCACATAGAAACGGCACGCCGCGCGTTCCGGCACGATGTTCGCGGCCAATCCGCCTTCGGTGATGATGCCGTGAATGCGTTCGGTCGGCTTGATGTGCTGGCGCAGTTGCGCGATGGATTGATACGCCGTCACCACCGCATCGAGCGCGTTCAGCCCGCGATAGGGCATGGCGGAAGCGTGCGCGGAGCGCCCATGATAGACTACTTCCACTTCCGAAATCGCGATGCACGGCATGGTGACCATGTTGAGATTGGAAGGATGCATCATCATCGCCGCATCCACTTTCTCGAACGCGCCCTCGCGCGCCATCATCTCCTTGCCGCCGAAGCGTTCCTCGGCCGGCGTGCCCATGTAGCGCACGCGCCCCGGCAATCGCCCATTGAGCTTCG
>CAZTCU010000343.1:1695-3164 GCA_964612235.1 uncultured Rhizobium sp. | reverse complement strand
TTTCCGTCCGGAACCGCGGCAAACAAAAGAGCCAAACGGGCTTTCTCCCGGCAATCGGGGCGTCCCTTGCGGGGCGCCCCTTTTGTTTTGTGTCCCACACGTCTAGGTTGGACTGGGGGCGGAGCTACGGCATTGCCGTATGGGCGACATTCTTCTAGAATGGGACAGTGCGAAAGCGCAGGCCAATGTGCGCAAGCACGGCATTTCTTTCGTTTTCGCCGGTCTGGTGTTCGAGGATCCCGCCTATGTCGAAATCGAAGACGACAAACACAGCACCGCTGAAGAACGCCGCCTTGCCGTCGGGCAAATCGAAGGCGCTATCGTCACGGTCGTCTTTACGCGAAGGGGCCAAGCCCTCCGCCTCATCTCGGCGCGCCCGTCCTCCCGCCGCGAAAGAAAACTCTATCGTCAGAATATGGCTCAGCGATCTGCCGCCCCCTGACCCGCAGATGGTCGCGCGGGTCAAGAAAATGACGGAAGCCGAAATCCTTGCCGGCGCCCGGGGCGATCCGGACAATCCTCCGCTGACGGCGGCCCAGTTGCGCATGGCACGGCCGCCTATTCCGCATCCCAACGTCCGGCGGATCCGCAAATCGCTCAACCTCACGCAAGCCGGTTTCGCTGTCCGCTTCGGGTTCGACGTGGCCGCGCTGCGCGACTGGGAGCAGGGTCGGCGCAACCCGGATCGCGCCGCGCGCATCCTGTTGTCGGTGATCGAGCATGAGCCGAAAGCGGTGGACCGCGCGCTGAGAGCGTCTGTGCCGAAGAAGCGAAGGAAATAATTGCGCGTGTTGCCCGGGCGCCTTTCCGAACTGCCGCCGTCGTCCTTTGCGCGGTTGGCGAGCCTTCTCGATCCGCACGAGCCCGGCAAACCGCCGCTCAGCCTTTCGGTGGGCGATCCGCAAGGAATCCCGCCCGACTTCGTGCTAGAAGCCATTGCGAAGAACGCCGCCACGTTCGGCCAATATCCCGCGATCAACGGCACCGCCGACTGGCGCGATGCGGCGGGCGGATGGTTGCGCCGCCGCTTCAATCTTCCCGACACCAGCATCGATCCCGAACGCCACCTGCTGCCGCTCAACGGCACGCGCGAGGGATTGTTCCTCGCCCCGCAGATCCTCACGCCGGAAAGGAAGGCGGGCGGGCGTCCCGTTATCCTGATCCCCAACCCGTTCTATCAATGCTATGCGGCCGCCGTGCTCGCCGCTGGTGCCGAAGCAGTGTTCGTGCCTGCAACGGCCGAGACCAATTTCCTTCCCGATTTCGAAAACCTTCCGAAGGATGTGCTCGCGCGCACTGTCGCCGCTTACATCTGCTCGCCGTCCAACCCCGAAGGCGCGTGCGCGAGCGAAGCCTATTGGACGAAATTGTTCGCGCTCGCCGACGAATATGATTTCACCGTCTTCGCCGACGAATGCTACGCCGACATCTATTTCGACAAACCGCCGGTCACCGCTCTCGACACGCGG
>CAZTCU010000343.1:0-1595 GCA_964612235.1 uncultured Rhizobium sp. | reverse complement strand
TTCCTCTGGCTCGATGTCGGCAATGGCGAAGAGATGGCGCTGCGCCTGTGGCGGGAAGAGGGAATCCGGGTGCTCCCCGGCGCCTATATGGGCCGCGAGACTATCCCGGGAAAAATCCAGTCAAACCCTGGGTTTCGCTACCTTCGGGTGGCGCTCGTTAGTGATTTGGTAACTATTTCGGCCGCACTCGAAAGGCTGGCCGAAAAACTGGGCGGGGACAGATGAGCCGTAGCCGTTCGATGGGTGTCTACCAGCCGCGCGCACGCAAGATGGCGTTCGCCGATGCGATGGCCGATGCGCGCCTGACCGTGATGCGCGCGCTGCGCAACGCGATGTACCGCACGACCGGTCTCGCCCTCTTCCTCTTCGCGATCACGGGCATCGTGGCGCTCGCCACTTACAATTCTCTCGATCCAAGTTTCGACAACGCCACCGCGCGCGAGGCGAGCAATCTGCTCGGCCGCTACGGCGCGATCGAAGCCGACCTGCTGTTGCAGATATTCGGGCTCGCAGCTCTCGCCTTCCTCGCCGCACCCGCCGTCTGGGGCTGGCGCACGGCGATGGGACGTTTGATGCCCTATACGCTATGGCGCGCGCTCGCCTGGCCGTTCGGATCGATCCTGCTCGCAGCAGGCCTCGGCGTGATGCCGACCGTCGTTTCGCTTCCTGCGGGTGCGGGCGGTTTGATCGGTCTGGGCTGGGCGCAGCTTTCGCAAGTCATCGCGCACAGTTTTGGCATGAACTGGCTGGCTTACGTTCTGCCGCTTCTGCTGCTCGCGGCGGGCGCATTCCTGTCGTTCCTCGCAACCGGCCTGGAATTCCTGCCGCTCGCGCGCGGTGCGATGAACATTCCCGCTTTCCTGGTGTTCGCGGGCGGACACGCACGCAACGTGCGGCTGCCCAGCTTGCCGAAATTCGGACGCAAAGCCTCGGGCGAACAGATCGAACCTTCCTTCGGCGACGATGACGACGAAGAGGAAGATGACGAGGACGAAGAAGAGGACGACGACGAATATGCGCAGGACGAAGACGAATTCGACCTGCGCGAAAAACCCGGCCGCGACCGCGCGATCCGCGTCAAGCGCGAGGAACGCAAGCCCCAGCCGCAGAACGCCAAGCGCGCGCACCAGCCAGCGCTCAACCTTTCCAGCGACGAATACGAACTTCCCTCGCTCGGCCTTCTGACCGAACCCGTGCATATCGCCGACCAGAGCGCGCTTTCCGACGAGGCGCTGGAAGAAAACGCCCGCATGCTCGAATCCGTGCTGGTCGATTTCGGCGTGCGCGGCCGCATCAACGCCGTGCGCCCCGGCCCGGTTGTCACGCTTTACGAATTCGAACCCGCCGCCGGCGTCAAATCCTCTCGGGTTATTTCGCTCGCCGACGACGTGGCGCGTTCCATGTCGGCGGTGGCCGCCCGCATCGCGGTGATACCGGGGCGCAACGTGATCGGCATCGAGCTTCCCAACCACACGCGCGAAACCGTCTATCTGCGCGAATTGCTGTCGAGCGGCGATTTCGAGAAGGCGCGCGCGCCGCTCACGCTGGCCCTCGGCAAGACCATCGGCGGCGAGCCGGTGATGGCCGATCTCGCG
>CAZTCU010000342.1:0-3186 GCA_964612235.1 uncultured Rhizobium sp. | reverse complement strand
GGCGTCGGCCGCGCTCGTCACCGTGCCGCTCAGAAGCACGCTGCCGTTGACCGAAGACAGGCGGATGGTCGCATCGGGCATTTCCGTATGCAGCAGGGCCTGCAGGTCCGTCGTGTCGCGTTCGACATGGATGTCGAGCGAAAGGATCTGATGGCCGGCGCTGTCGAAGAAGAAGGCGTTGGTCTGTCCCGCCTTCATCGCGAGCAGGAAGATCCGGCGGGGACTGCGCACCACCGCATCGACGATCTCGGGATTGGAGACGAGCACATCGCGCGCGTCGGCATTCAGTTCGATGATCGCCGCCTTGTCGAGCGCGAGATTCATCTTCTGATTGACGGTCTGGCCCGCGCGCGTGGAGATGGAGATGACCTTGGTTTCCTTCGGCGCAGGTTTCGGCGCCGCCTCGGCGACTGTGACTGCCCCGCTCAACCATGCGGCGCCCAAAAGAACGGCCGCAACGATGCCCCTTCGCATGGTCTCTTACTCCTTTGCCTGGATCGCAGCTTGCGCGCTCACGACCCCGTAACGAATGATCTGCACGTCGCCGCCGTAGGACTTCATGTCTTCGTCGCGCGCGACGTTCTGGTTCTTGACGGCAAGCGAGCGCAGCGCGAGCGACAGCGTTCCGCTGGCGGAAGCGCGCGCGATCAGCTTCGCCTGGTCCGGCGTCAATTCGAGCGTCGCGGTCTTGCCGATGATGGTTTTCTGGTCCTTGTCTTCCTTCGCCGTCTGGTCGATCGAAAGCACGCGGACATTTTCAAGGATCACAGCCGAGCGAAAACGGCGCTGACCTTCCGAGGAGGAATCGGTCTTGATGACGTCGACACGGTCGTTGGGCAGGATGAAACCGCCCGCGCCCGTTTCCACCGAAATGCCGACGGACACCGCGCGCATGCCGGGCGTCAGCGTCGCGGCCATGAAGCCTGCGGTGTCGGACTGGACGACCTTCGTGTCGGTGATCGGTTCGCCGGAGACCAGCGGCGAGCGCACCACGGCCTTCTCCGAATATTTGGCGACGTCGGGAACGGTCTCGTGCGTGAGGAACGAGGCGTCGACCGATTTCTTGGGCCATTCCTGCCAACGCACCATCGCGGGATCGAGCTTGGTGCCCGGCTGCAGCGCGGATGACGCAACGAGAACTTCCGTTGTCTCGACTTTCGGCTGCGGAGCGGCGGCGACTTTCGTCGTGCCGCCGCCCAGGAGCGCGCGCATCAGAAAGATGGCGGCGATAGCGGCGAAGGCTGCACAACCAACGACTATGAGACGGCGTCTATCCATGAGGGTGGCTCCTTTGGACGCAATAGGAGCACGCCACCCTTTAGAAATTACTTAATAAGGCGCTGCGAAATCGTCAGACACCGGTTGCCGCGAGATGAAAAACTTCCGTCTGCGGAAGAATGAGAAAAAGACCCGCTGCAAGCGCGACGCCGTAAGGCACGCCCGCTTTCGGATCATGAAGTCTTAATATCCATGAACGCCGGGCAAGAAAGGAAGGTAGCGGCAATTTTCTTAAAGTGAGAAGGGCAAGCGACAGGCCGCCGCCGAGCACGCAGGCGACAAGCGTATAGGCGGGCAGATCGCGGAACCCAAGCCACAACGCGATACATGCGAACAGCTTGGCGTCGCCGCCGCCGATATAGCCGAACGCGAACAACGTAAAGCCCGCGACAAGCCCTATGGCTCCCGCCAGAAGATGGGTTCCGAGCGCCGGGACGGGAACATGGGAAACCAGCGCGAAACAGATGAAGGCCAATATGAGGCCAACCTGCAGAAAATTCGGGATCGTGAAACTCGCGAGATCCCAACCGGCCGCCACCGCGAGCAGCACGACGAGCGGAACCAGCGCGATCCAGGATGCGATCATGGCTGAAAGATCGTCTGAAAAACTAAAGATGCGCTTAAGCACAAAAGCAAACGGCCGCCCCGGAAGGAGCGGCCGTTGCCCATTCGAAGAACCAACGATTAGCTGGCGTTCGCGGTGGACAGGCTGGTCTTGACGCTCGTGAACGTCGTGGACAGCTGCGTACCAAGAGCCGACAGAACGCCGATGATGGCAACCGCGATGAGCGCCGCGATCAGGCCGTATTCGATGGCCGTCGCGCCGGACTCGTCCCGGACGAAACGTGAAAGAAGATGAGACATGAGAACCTCCACTTGAGTGACACCCTTAGAAATCCATCGAGTACGGTCTCTCTCCGCCTCCAGAACATGGACGGCGCCAGATTACGGGGCGTCGATTAATGCCGATTTAAACGCGGCGCCGCTCAAAAACGCCGGCTGTACCGGCACGGCACAAAAAGGGGCGTTTGCAATCAAGGCAATGTTAAACGGTGCAGGATTGTTTACCAGGTAGCCGGATTCCGTCGCCGGAACCATCGTCGTCCGATCAGTACATCCACTTCGGATGGATGCCGCAAATCTGAAAAACCGCCGCGACAACAACAACGACGAGAATAGCCGTCAGACCGTATTCCGCCTTTTCTGCCAGGGAACGCTCCGGATTCCCTGAAGGGATTCGCGACCTCATGGCTTCTCCGGACTGTCTTTGGCGCCTTCGTGCGCCCCCATTGCGGGTTTTGGTGCAAAGTAAGCAAGCTTCATTAAGACCCTCTTAATCGGAGTTGCATGGACACTTCCCGATGAAGCATCGCTCTCAATGCTCCCGGGCTCCGAGAACGGCCATTTAAGCGTTCCTTTACGCGGCCGTCTTAATCTTCGCCGTAGCATCGCCTTACGAGGAACTCTCATGCGCCGCGCCCTTATGAGCTTCATCGCCGCCACCGCCTTCGCGGGCGCCGCCCACGCCGCTGATATCGCGGTTCCGCTGGACGAAGTGCGCATCGTCGCGTTCAAGCAACCGATCTCGACGGTCTATATGGGAAATCCCACGATCGCCGACATCACCACCATCGACGCGCAGCACATCTTCGTGCTCGGAAAATCGTTCGGCGAAACCAACATGATCGCGCTCGGCCGCGACGGCCGCCCGATCGCCAACGACCATGTCACCGTGTTCGGCCGCCGCATGGGCGCGGTCACCGTGCAGAAGGGCGCGCAGCAATTCACCTACAGCTGCACGGCCGCGCAGTGCCAGCCCGCGCCGGTGGTCGGCGATGCCACCGACTATCACAAGAACATCCACGAAGAAGTCGCCGCCCATTCGGATGCGCTGATGAAGGCGGCCGA
>CAZTCU010000341.1:0-3213 GCA_964612235.1 uncultured Rhizobium sp. | reverse complement strand
CGGTCGCGCCACGCGCGAGCATTCCATCGAGGAAACCGCCACCAAGACCAATCTCGAAGCGGCGGACGAGATCGCGCGGCAGTTGCGCCTGCGCGACCTTGCGGGCCTCATCGTCATCGACTTCATCGACATGGAAGACAGCCGCAACGACCGCGCCGTCGAGAAGCGGTTGCACAACGCGCTGCGCAACGACCGGGCGCGCATCCAGATCGGCAAGATCAGCCAGTTCGGTCTTCTTGAAATGTCGCGCCAGCGCTTGCGTGCGGGCGTGATCGCCGGTTCGACGGTGCCCTGCCCGCATTGCGGCGGCCAAGGCATCGTGCGGTCGGTGGAATCGACAGCGCTTCGTCTGTTGCGCGCACTGGAGGAAGAAGGCCAGAAGCAACGCGCCTCCGCCCTGATGATAAAGGCGCCGAGCGACGTGGCGATCTACACGCTGAACCAGAAGCGGCGCGAACTGGCGCGGATAGAATCCGACTACGGCATGATCGCGATGTTCGAGCCGAGCGAGGAAATCCACGCGGGCCATTTCGAAATCGAACGCACGGCGCAGAAAGCTCCCGAAGACCGCAAGATGGTCGCGGTGAGCGAAATGCCTGCCGCACCCGAAGCCGAGGAAGACCTCGAAATCCTCGAAGAGGAAGCAGCCGAAGCCGGAGAAGATTCCGGCGAAGAGGCCTCCGAAGGCGTTCCGCACGGCGAGCAGCGGCAGGACGAAAACGGCCAGCGCCACGGCAAGCGCCGCAGACGCCGCGGCGGACGCGGCCGCAACCGCGAGGATCGTCCGCAGCAGACAATGCACGAACCGGTTTCGGCCGCCTCCATCGAGATGGCGGAGATTCCCGTCACCGACCAGGAAGACATCGAGGACGACGGCGAAACGCATGCGGAGGCCAACGGCCTTCCGCACGCCGAACAGCAACCCGGCGAAGGCGGCCGCAAACGCCGCCGCAGACGGCGCAGAGGCGGCCGCGGCCGCAATCGCGACAACAACAACAATTACGTGCAATCGGAAATCGCGCCGCCGCCGGGAGATGGTGCGCAAGCCGATGCGAGCGCGCAGAACGGCGAAGAGATCGCCACGCCGAACACCGAATCCGCGCCGATGTGGTCGCTTGGCAATGAAGCGCACGCCGCGCGCGAAGCGAAACCAGAGCCTGTTGCGGTCCAGCACGAGCCTGTGAAAGCGCCGGAACCGGAGAAGATCGCCGAAGCGCCTCTGCAGAAACCTGCCGAACCGGCGAAGCCTGCCGGTCCACCGCGCAAGGGCTGGTGGCAGCGGACGTTTTCTTAGGATTGATTCACTCACCTCCCCCTCGCGGGGAGGTCGGCGTCGTGCATCGGCACGACGACGGGTGGGGCTTTCACGCACGGTATTCGTTGCGCGGCCCCCCACCCGCCACGCTGCGCGTGTCGACCGCCCCGCGTTGGGGGCGGTAAGGCTTTCGCTGAGTGTTGGGCTACTGCTGCGTCAGTTGCTGCGCAGGCGGCGAATTCTCGGCTGGCGCCATCGTCTCGCCGCCATCCGGCTGTTCGGTGAATTGTTGCACGGGTGGCGCGGTCGGTGTGGCCAGTTGTGCGCCACCGGCCTGGGCCGATGCCATGCCGAGGCCGCTCGATCCGGGATCGCTGAGCGCGGCACACACACCACCCTGACACGCAATCGCGTTGACCGTGCTGAACGGCGCAAGGCCCGTGGTGCGAAGATCGGCTGCTTGCGAGAGTTCGTCGCCGCGCGCCGAGCGCAACAGCACATACGCGACCGATGCCGCGCCGTTGGGTCCGCCTGTACCGACACCCGTGATGGCGGCGCTATCGACCGCGTGCGAGGCGATGACCGGCGTGATGAACGCCGACGACAACCCGGCCGCACTCGATGCCGGGGCGCGCGCCAAGGTCACGCCGACGGCTGGCGTGGTGCGGCCCGAGCCGAAGGAACCGTTCATCGTCACGCCGCAGGCGACCGCCTGCCCGCTTTTGTCGATCGCGGCAAAGCCCGTGGCGCCGAGATCTTTGGGCAGCGCCTCGACCTGGAATTGTTCGAGCGTTTCGCGCGTCGCCTGTCCGATGTCGAGGCTCGCCATCACGTCGGTGAGCTTGCGGAACAGCGTGATCGCGAACGCGCCGGAACCGAGATTGCCCGGCGGCAGGTAAACCGTGAGATCGCCCATCACCACGCTCTGCGCGGGCAGGCGCATCTCGGCGTAGCTCGCGAATTCGTCCGCGGTGATGCCGCTGCCCTGCTGGATCGCGTAATCCACGATCTTCTTGCCGATGTCGCCGCGGTAGAAACCGTCGGCGCCCTGCGTGCGGATCGCGGTCAGCGTCTTGGCGACGTCGGTGTTGACGATCGTGGTGCCGGTGGGTTTGAGGTTGCCGTTGTCGTCGAGAAACTCGTAAGCGAGGTTCGCGTCGAGACGCAGCACGTCCAGGCTGGCGTTAAGACGTGTTTCCAGCGCCTCGGAAATCGGGAAGCCGGAATTGGCCAAGGTCTCTGCCGGCGCCACAAGGCGATCCCAGCTCAGCTTGCCGTAAGCGTGCTGAAGCGCCCAGAAGCCTTTGACGTTGCCCGCGAGCGCATAGGGCCCGCCGCCCTTCGAATCGCGGGTGAGGAAACTGAAGACCTCGTTGGGGCCATTTGTATTGTGGACGACACAGAGACCGCCACCGCCAAGGCCCGCGGCCACCGGATAGGTGACGGACAGCGCAAAGTAGACGGCCGTCGCAGCGTCGACCGCACTGCCGCCCTCCGCCAGCACAGCGGCCCCGGCCTTCACAGCCTCCGCCTCGTCGCCCACGACATAAGCGCCGGTGGGCGGAACGGTTATGGCCGCCTTCTCGCCGCCGTCAAACATGCCGGATGAACAACCTGTAAGAAACAGGCCCCCCATCACTGCCAATACGCGCTTCTGAAGCATAAATCCTGACCGTCCCCGATGCGGCTTTTGGCTTTTATTGACTTAGCCCGCGCCGCCCCCCTAGTTTCAGCCCGAAGCGAGGGGTCTTTGGCGCTGGGGTAGAGGAGAGTTCAAGCCTTGCCGTTTTGCAACCCTTCGCGGCGACGGCAACACCGCGGAATTCTGCGCTATATTCGACGCGCAGTGACAATTTCCGTCGCTGTTGCAACGGCGACATGCTTTGCCACCCAATCGGTGCTGGCGCAAGGCATTGCGAACATCCATGACGACGAGACGGAACTCACGCTGAAGGCGT
>CAZTCU010000340.1:0-3215 GCA_964612235.1 uncultured Rhizobium sp. | reverse complement strand
ACGCTGGAAAAGATCTGCGCCGCGTTGGACTGCCAGCCCGGCGACCTTCTGGAATACAGACCCGACGGATAAAGCCCCCATGATGACGCCGCCGTTCAGAACGGAGCGCCAGGGGAAGCGCCGATCCGCAAGAGAACTCGCAAGCGCCGCAGGCGTGGCGCTTCTGCACGTGATCGTTATCGCGGCACTGGTGAAGGCGACGTATGTCATCATCCCCAATCATCCCGTCGCGCGCGAGATAGAGGTCTGGTTCATCTTCCCGCCCAAGCCGCAGCCGAAGGCCAGGCGGCAACCCCAAAAAGAAAATGCGAAAGCCTCAAGCCGTATCACGCCCGAAACGCCCGTCATCCCCGACTACGCCCACATCACGCTTCCGCCTTCATGGGGCGAGAAGAACGCGAACGGCCTCAACCAATCGCTGTTCGGTTGCGAACCCGATCACATCGCATTGCTGTCGGCTGAAGACCGCGCAAAGTGCCCGTCGGTCGCGGCGGCCTCGCGCGATCGCGACAAGGATGCCGTCGATTATCACGATCATACGGACCGCTCGAAGGATCGCGAGCATTGGGCGCGCGGCCGCGACCGCAAGAACATGCCGCTCCTTCTGCCTTGCGCGAGCCCCTATGGAATTGGCGTCAGCCTCGGCACGCTGTTGTGCCTGGCCAAAGGCGCGACGGAGGGCTTCGATCCCGACAACCAGCCGGGCTATATGGACAAGCCCGTCATCATCCATGTCCCCAACAATGGCGATCCCATCGACGGGCCGATGCACTGATCCGCCCTTGTGCTAGTCTTTTGGCGCGAAGGGAGACTTCGATGGGTTTCTACGACAGGCATATCCTGCCGCCCCTTCTGGCGGCGATGATGGGGGCAAAGCCCATCCGTTATCAGCGCAAGAAAGTCGTGCCGCATGCGGAAGGGCGCGTGCTGGAGATCGGGTTTGGGGCGGGACATAACCTGCCGTTCTATGATGCTTCCAAAGTGACCCACCTCTGGGCGCTGGAGCCTTCGCGCGAGATACGGGCGCGCGCCGCTGAGCGGATTGCGGCTTCGCCGCTGAATATCGAATTCCTCGATCTGCCCGGTGAAGAGATTCCGCTGGAAGACGATGCGGTGGATACGGTGCTCGTCACCTACACGCTTTGTACCATTCCCGATGTGACGCGCGCGCTTTCCGGCATGCGGCGCGTGCTGAAGCCTTCCGGCAAACTCATTTTCTGCGAGCATGGCGCGGCCCCCGACGAAGCTGTCAAACGCTGGCAGGGCCGGCTCGATCCGTTTTGGGGAAAGATCGCGGGCGGATGCCATCTCAATCGCGCGGTGCCCCAACTGATTCAGGACGCGGGCTTTCGAGTCGAGAAGATGGAAACGATGTACCTGCCGGGCACGCCGCGCTTCGCGGGATTCAATTATTGGGGCAGTGCCACGAAGGGATGAGACATGCAGCGTTCGAATGTCGTCGTGCCGGGACGCATAACCGCGCAATTCGACAAGCCGGTAGTGCTGTTCCTGATCGGGATGCGGATCAACAGATTGTCAACCTTGCCACGCTGGTTCTGGTTTTTGCGCACCATGCCGAACATGCTGGCCGAGCTGGAGAAGAACCCGGACGCAGGCCTTCTCTGGTATCGCCAATATATATCTGGCCGCGTGATCATGGTGCAGCAATATTGGGAGAGCTTCGACAAGCTGCTCGCTTATTCGAGCGACAAGGGCGCCGAGCATTTCCCCGCCTGGGCGCGTTACATGCGCGAACTGATGAAGGACGGTTCGGTGGGCATCTGGCACGAGACCTATCTCGTGGAGCCGGGCAAATTCGAATGCGTCTACGGCAACATGCCGCCGTTCGGATTGGCCGCGGCTTCGAACAGCGTCAAAGCAGAGGGCCGGTTGTCGGCGGCGCGCGATCGCTTTGCCGCGCAATAACTACCTGCTCATCAACTGATATGGGCCGCCTTTTTCGATGCCGCGCTTATAAGCCGGGCGTTCCTGCATGCGCTTGCGATAGGCCATGAGCGATGGATAGGGCTCGAGCCGCGCACCGGCCGCCTCCAGCACGAACAGCAGCATGATATCCGCGCCGGTGAGTTCGTTGCCGACGAAGAAGTCGCGGCCCTTGATGGCGTCTTCCATGTAGGACAGATGATTGGCGATTTCGCTGTCGACGCGCGGTTTCAGCATCATCGCCGCATCGCCCAGCATGCCGGTGTAAAGCGCCATCAGAAGCGGCAGCATCGCCGAGCCTTCGGCGAAATGCATCCATTCGATGTATTTCCAGTGGTCGGCGCTGCCTTCGGCGGGCTTGAACTTGCCCTTGCCGTGCTTGTCGATGAGGTATTCGACGATGGCGCCCGATTCCGCGATCTTCGTGCCGCCGTCCTCGATCACCGGTGATTTGCCGAGCGGATGCACCGCCTTCAATTCCGGCGGGGCGAGCGGCACCGGCGTCATGCGCTGATATTTCACGATCTCGTAAGGCGCACCCATTTCCTCAAGCAGCCACAGGATGCGCTGGGAGCGCGAATTGTTGAGATGGTGGACCTTCAACATGGCGTTTCCTTTGCCTGTTCGGATTCCGGTGGCCGCCGAAGGTCAGCGGTTCAGTTCGCGCATCGCCTGATCGAGGCCGCCCAAGGTCAGCGGGAACATCCGGTTGTTTGTAATCTGGTTGATGAGGCCGATCGACGGCGTGTATTCCCAATGCTTCTGCGCCACCGGATTAAGCCAGACGGTGTGCGGATAGATCTGCACCACGCGGTCGAGCCAGACCGCACCCGCCTCTTCATTCCAGTGTTCCACGCTGCCGCCGGGATAGGTGATTTCGTAGGGACTCATCGTTGCGTCGCCCACGAAGATCACTTTGTAGTCGTGCGGGAATTTGTGCAGCACGTCCCAAGTCTGCGATTTCTCGTTGTGACGGCGGCGATTGTCCTTCCACACGCTCTCATAGAGGCAATTGTGGAAGTAGAAAAATTCCATGTGCTTGAATTCGGTCTTGGCGGCGCTGAACAACTCCTCGCAGAGCTTTATGTAAGCGTCCATCGAGCCGCCGATATCGAAGAACAGCAACACCTTCACCGTGTTGTGGCGTTCGGGGATCAGACGCAGATCGAGATAGCCCTTGTTCGCGGTATCCTGGATCGTGCCGGGCAGATCGAGCTCGGTCTCCGCACCCTGGCGCGCCCATTTGCGCAGACGGCGCAGCGCCACCTTTA
>CAZTCU010000339.1:2561-3241 GCA_964612235.1 uncultured Rhizobium sp. | reverse complement strand
CGCACGGGCCCATGATGACGGAGATCTGCGGGATCACGCCGGAGGCCAACACGTTGCGCTTGAAGACTTCGCCGTAACCCGCGAGCGAACCGACGCCTTCCTGAATGCGCGCGCCGCCTGCATCGAACAGGCCGATGACCGGCGCGCCGTTCTGCAGCGCCATGTCCTGCACCTTGCAGATCTTCTGGGCGTGCGTTTCGGACAGCGAGCCGCCGAACACGGTGAAGTCCTTCGCGAAGACATAGACCATGCGGCCGTTGATGGTGCCCCAGCCGGTGACCACGCCATCGCCGGGGATGCGGTTCTTCTCCGCGCCGAAATCGGTGTTGCGGTGTTCGACGAACATGTCGAACTCCTCGAACGAGCCGGGATCGAGCAGGAGTTCGAGGCGTTCGCGCGCCGTGAGCTTGCCGCGGGCGTGCTGGGCGTCGATGCGCTTCTGGCCACCGCCGAGCTTGGCGGCGGCGCGGCGTTCTTCGAGTTCGACAAGGACGTTTTTCATGGGGAAGGTTCCGGCGGATTTGCTGGGAAATGGGGTGTCATAGCGGACAGATGCGGTCAAGTTGACGTTTTTACCTCCCCCTTGCGGGGAGGTCGGAGAGGCCCATAGCGACAGCGTATGGGCGCGATCCGGGTGGGGGACGGTATTCGACGTCGGTCCCCCACCCGAAAAATCCTTC
>CAZTCU010000339.1:0-2551 GCA_964612235.1 uncultured Rhizobium sp. | reverse complement strand
GGGGTGAGGGGGTGATGTTGGAGCAGACTGAGCCAGTCGCCCCCTCACCCTAGCCCTCTCCCCCGCTGGGGGAGAGGGAACGAGACAACTGGATGAACCTCTCCGTCGCTTCCAGATCGGCCAATAGGCGGGTGGCGCGGGCTTCGGCTTCGGCGTCCCGGCCCCAGCGTTCGGCCTGGAAATCCTCATCGAGGCGGGAGAGCGCGAAGGCTTCGCGGGCGGTCAAGCGGCCCTGCGCTAGCGCGAGGCCCAGCGCCAGCGAGCCGGTGATCGACGTGGCGGTGTGCAGGGCGACCAGTGCGAATGGGTCGAGCCGCCCCACCCGTTCGGACAGGCGGGCGAGTGCTTCCGGCGGTTGTTCAACGAAGCCGATGCCGGTGGCGTGCTTCAGGCGCGCGCCATGGGTTTCGGCGAGCCAATCGAGGAGCGGGCCCCATTGGCGGGCCTGACGAATGACGAGTTCGTCGGGATGTTCGGCGCGGTAACAGAGCAGATCGGACTTCGCATAGGCCGCGGCCTGTTCGGCGATGAGCGCGCTTTCGGAGGCGCCGTCGATCGCGGCATGGGCGAGTCTGGTGAGCGGCATCGTTTCCGGTTTGATGTCGCCTTCCTGCGCGCGCCATTCCTCGGCGATGGCTTCGGCGAGTTCGCGCGTGGGCAGGACGAACGGCGCGCCTTTCGGCGTTTTCATCGTGCGGTTGTCGAGCTGAACGGTGTTGTCGGCACCGACGCTCACGTCTTTGTAAAATCGTTTGACCATCAGCGGCGTTTGGAGCGTTTCTTTTTCTTCGGCGCGCGCAACGCATCAGGCATTCCGTCGTGGGGCCCGAGTTTTACTTTTGGATGATCGGCCCAATAGAGATCGCCGACTTCCTTGTTGCGCTTGGGATGGAAGGGGTACCAGAACTGGTTGCGAACGCGGCTGGCCTCGCCGCCGGCGATCAGGATGACGTCTTCATCGGAGTTGTTGATGAGGACATGCGTGATGCCGGTTCCCGATTCCCATCCGATGAAGTCGCCTTCGGACATCTTCGAGATGTGGCCGTCGTTCCAGGCGTCGATCTGGCCGGACACGACGTAGACGAATTCTTCCTCGTCGCGTTCGGCGTGCGGCCATGAGGTGCGGCGTCCGGGTTTGAGGAGTTCGACGTGGACGCCGATGCGCGAGAAGCGCGCGCGGCGGCCGAACTTTGCGTCGATGCCTTGCAGCTCCGTGCTGTTGGGATAGGTGGATGCCTTCTTCTCCAGAATGTCGCGCCAGTTGGCGACGAAATCGGGGCGCTTCTTCTTGCGCGGCGGCGATGGGGATTTGCGGTTGGCATCGGTCTGGCCGTCATGAGGGCCGAGCTTGCGCGCAGGCGCATCGGTCCAGAGCTTGCCCATCTTCTGCAAATTCTCGCCCGCCGCCGCATCGACGGGATGGGCGAATTTGGAGAGATAGCGCATGGCTTCCGCCACCACGAACAGGCGCACGTCATTTGGCGTGTTGTTGAGGATGCTATGCGCGATGCCGGTGCGCGCGGGGAAGGAAATGCCGTCGCCCTCTTTCAGCGCGTAGAGATCGCCGTCGGCCCAGAGATCGGGCGCGCCTTCGAGCACGAAGAAGAACACGTCTTCGTCGCGCGAGGCGATGGGCGGATGCGAGCGCACGCCGGGCGGCAGGCGGATATGCGCGGCGCGCAAATGCGACAGTCCGGTGGCGGGCGCGAGTTCCGCGACGTAACCGAACGGTTCGTCCATCACGGGCGGACGCGCCTGTTCGGTGGATTCCACCTCTTTCCAGTGCCTGATGAAGGCGGGGCGTTTCTTCATTTGCGTTTTCCGTGCGCGAACGGATCGATGTTCGCGTTGGGATCGAAACCCAGAAGTTTCCACGTCTTCATCATATGCGGCGGAAGCGGCGCCGTCACGGTGAGGCGGCCACCGGAAGGGTGCGCGATGTCGATGGAACGGGCATGCAAATGGAGCTTGTCTTCGATGGCGCCGCGCGGGCGGGCTTCGGTTCCGCCATATTTGAAATCGCCGATGATGGGGTGGCCGAGTTCCGCCAGATGCACGCGGATCTGATGGGTGCGGCCCGTCACGGGCTTGGCGGCGACCCATGCGAAATCGGCGCCCGCCCGGTCGATCACGGCGTAGTCGGTGATGGCGTGTTTGGCGTCATCGCCCTTCTCGCTCGCGACCATGCGTTCGTCGCGGCCGTGTTTGCCATGACCGGCTTCCTTGGCGAGCGCGAATTTGATGGTGCCCTGCTTTTTCTCCGGCACGCCCTTGGTGAGCGCCCAATAGATTTTCGAGGCGTCGCGACGGCGCAGCGACTCCGCGAGCGCCGCCGCTGCGGGAACGGTGCGCGCGATCACAAGTACGCCGGAGGTATCGCGGTCGAGGCGATGCACCAGGCGCGGGCGTTGTTTCTTGCCGAACGACAAGGCGTCGAGCATGCCGTCGATGTGCTGCGTGAGGCCGGAGCCGCCCTGCGTGGCGAGGCCCGACGGTATGTTCAGCACGATCACGAGATCGTCCTGATAGATGACGAACTCCTTGATGCGGT
>CAZTCU010000338.1:0-3242 GCA_964612235.1 uncultured Rhizobium sp. | reverse complement strand
ATCTGGGCGAAGCCATAAGGTGGAACCACGTCGTGGCCTTCGGCTTCCTCGTCTGTGCGGCGTTCTTCGCGTTCAACAAGTGGAATTAGGGCGCAAGCATCCACATCCGCTTAAGCGCGTCCGCGATCATCGGCACGCCCGCCAGCGCTTCGTTGAACGGATAGACGCCGGAACGGGGCAATGGCTTCTATCGTCAGTGCCGCAAGAATCCCCATCACCGGCATGATGGGCATGCGGTAGCGGATGATGACGTAAAACAGCATATGCACGGCAGTGTACGACAAGACAGCTATCCACAATATGGCCATGGGCCTGTTCCAGAGGCGGTGCAAAAGAAGGCTCCCGATTGCAGCAGCCACGATGAGGATGAATTGAATCGTCCACACCACTCTGGCGGATTTTGCGGTTTTCGACTCATGACCTTTGCCCTCATGGATGGGAGGCGCCCAGAAATAGGCCGCCTTATGCAAGGCCAATGAAAGAAATCTGGCGGGATGGCTTTCGATCCAGGCAATGGCGTCACGCTTCAACGTCTCGGACGATTGAACTTCGCTGGCCTTGTGCATGCCTCTCCAGTTCTTTCCTTGCGGGGTCTCGGCGATCGATATGAACTGGCCGGTCGCGGCGGGATTGTTACCCAGATAAAGATTGAAACCGCCGTTTGTGTTCAGAACAGGCGCTCCCAGTACCGCGCGATTGCGCGCCAGCCAGGGCGCGGTGACCGCCGCGGCAACCAGGACGATCAACACGGAAGCTGCAATCTTCCGCCGCGCGGAGATCGGGGCGTAATACAGCGCGACAACAACCACCGACGCCAAACACAATGCAGCGTTGCCAACCAAGGCCAGCACTCCGAACAGGGCGCCACAGCCCGCCACGACCTTCCAGGAGGGAGATTTCATCATTCGCAAGGCGCACCAGATGACGCCCAGCATCAACGGGGTCATCAGGTTCTCTTTGGCCAGGTAGACCGTGTAGACGCTGGCGCTCACATCGAGTGCCCAGATCGCCGCCGCCAGCAATCGCCCCGTCCGCCCCAGGCCTGCCTCTTGCGCTGTCGCGTAACACAGCAGAATCGAGATGCCGCCGAGCAGGAGATTCAGAATTCGCGCGACCAGAAGACTGTTCGCCGAAATCAGAAACGCCGGCGCCAGCACGAACAGGGAATAGCCCACGTTGTAAAACGCGCGGTTGCCGGCAGCATCCACGAAACCGTGCCCGTGGATGAGGTTCAGGGCGATGCTTTGATACGCAAGCTCGTCGCTTATCGGCGCGACTGGCATGGCAATGATGACCGCGGCCCTCAGAAGTATTCCACCTGCAAGGATCGCCGCCAGAAAAAGGTATTCGCGGTTGCGGGACGTTGTTTGTGCGAAATGCATGTTCACTCTGCATGATTGCGAGAATGCCAAAGAACGAAGCTGACGACGGCGAGGGTTTTCACGGCACGGCAGGCAAACGAAAGAAATGGGCGGCCAACATGATCAGCACGATGCCTATAACCGTTGTGAGGCTGCCGCGATTTCTCACGGCGTAGATCACCGGATCGTCGTCCATCTCCCCGCGCGAGGTTTTGATCCAGAGACGGCCGATCCAATAGACAAGGCCCACTCCCGCCAGCCACAACAGCCGGGGAGTGGCGTAATGGGATTGCGTATCCGGCGTGTTTATGAAGAGGCCGAACACGACGACCGCCGAGATCCCCGTGGCTGCGCCAAGCGGCCACAAAACCGTCAAGTCACTCACGCGATAGTCGCGGCCGCGAGTTGTGCCAGTGCCGATTTGCTCCAGCGTAACCAGCTCGGCGCAACGTTTGACCAGCGCCAGGCTGAAAAAGATGAAGACCGAAAAGGTCAGCAACCAGGAGCTGACCGACACCTCGGCAACCACACATCCCGCAAGAATGCGCAGAGTGTACAGAAGCGAGAGGACCGTCACATCGAGCAAGACGTATCCTTTCAGCGACCAGCTATAGGCACTGGTAACGATCAGATAGACAACCAGCATCGCGAGGAAAGCCTTCGAAACCAGCGCCGCCAGAACGATCGCGGTGACAAGGCACAGCGTCGCCGCCAGCAAACCATGCAGGATGGGTATTTGGGCGCTGGAGAATGGGCGCAGCCGCTTTCTCGGATGCGCCCGATCGCTTTCCAGATCCCGAAGGTCATTGACGATGTACGTCGCCGATGCGCCAAGCGAGAAGGCAAAAAAAGCAACCGTCATCATCGCCAGCTTTTTGCCGTCCATGAAGGAAAACGTCGTCAGCAGCGGAATGAACAGCAGCAGGTTCTTGAGCCATTGGTGAATCCTTAGCGCCCGGGCCCAAAGGTTTGTCCACTCGTTCCTTGTTGAGAATTCCCGCTCGATGGGGACGCTGGATCGGACGGTGCTGGCGATGCGCGGCGAAACGTCGATCAGGACGGCGGCCTTTGCGGCTTTCCAGATCGGCAGATCGGCGGAACTGTTTCCGGCATAGACGAAATCATCTCCCAGATGTTTTCGGATGGCAGCGAGTTTGGCGTTGCCCTTGAGGTTGCGGTCCCCTTCTGTGGCCAATACCTGTTCAAACAGGCCCAGATGCCGGGAAACGCGATGCGCGATCGATATGTGGGCCGCTGTGGCAAGGACGATCCGCCGCCCGTTGTCCTTTTCGCTGCGCAAATAAGCCAGGAACGGCTCGTTATAGGGCAGGTGCTGGGGGGCGATGTCGACTTTGTCGGCGACCGCGCTCTTGAAGCCTGCGCGCCCTTTCGTCAGCCACAAGAAAAGGCGTGGAATATTCAACGGGGATTTGCGCAGAAGTTCGACCAGCGACTCTCCGAGCGTATCGGTCGCGGTGAGGCTACCGTCCAAATCCACAACGATCGGCCACGCCTCAGGTTTGTCCACCCGTCCGGCCCTCATTAGGCCGAGTATTGCTAGGGCTTCTTTTATGTATTGCCAAGATGGCCGGCTTCTTTGTACTTCGAGGTTTTATTGCGCATACTATGCGGAACCTTGGGCTTTTCCTCATTTTTCTATGTTGGGACTTGGGCTTGGTGGAAATCCAATCCCTTTGATTTTGTTTGCGGAGGGCCGATGATTGACGGGTCCGCGGCCTGTTTTTTTGCGCAGGGTTTGGCGGGTTGCACCACGGCGACGGCAAATCGCTCTCCGCATCCCGGCGTTCGATGGCGGCGTCAGTGCGCGAACGGATCTTCGCTGAATTCCTCTACCGCGCGCATCGGCACATCGAGCGCCGG
>CAZTCU010000337.1:0-3256 GCA_964612235.1 uncultured Rhizobium sp. | reverse complement strand
GTCTGCGCCTGGATGGAGGCGTTGGCGTAACGCTCCATGGATTTGTCGAAGCGGCGGGTCTCGTGGTTCTCGTTGTTGAAATATTTGACGGTCTCGTAATTGAGCAGGCTGTCCACCGCCTTGGTGTTGGCGTCCTGATCGCTTTGGTTCATGTCGCGGCGGAACTGGATGCGCCAGCGCGTAATCGCAAAGGTGAACCAGACATAGGCCACCACCATGACGATGGTGACGAGCGCCACCCATATACTCAGCTTCAACGTCATCTCGATGCTGAACAGCAGAAGCTGGAGGATGGTGGGGAAGATACTGAAGATCGCAAACGACAGCAGCGTATCGATGCCTTTGGTGCCGCGTTCGATGACGCGCGACAGTCCGCCCGTCTTGCGTTCGAGATGGAAACGCAAGGACAGCGTGTGGACATGGGCGAAGGTGGCGACGCCGACCTCGCGCAAGGCATGATACTGGACCTTCGCGAAAATGCCGTCGCGGATTTGTGCGAACAACTGCATGGTGATGCGCGCGACCGCATAGGCCGAAATCATGGCGAGCGCGTAACCCATCGCGATGGTGGCGGCGGGCTGCACGGACAGCGCGTCGGTCGCATATGCCAGAAACAACGGATAGAGCGTCGTGGCGACGATGGCGAGCAAAAGGCAGACGATGGCCAGCACCACGCGCATCCGCAGGTCGGGCCGGCCCTTGGGCCAGAGATAGGGCAGCAGCATGTAGAGCGGGCGGAACGACGGGGCGCCCGAGCCCTCTTCCACCATGGGGTGATGTTCGGCCATTTTAATGTCCCAAATTCGCGCTGCCGAAGAAGAAGAAACCGATCACGAGTGCCAACAGCGCTACTGCGGCGATAATGATGAACGCCCGCACGAATTTCCTCCCGGCCGTTTCTTGTGTTTTCGTATAAGTGTACGAAGCTCTCTCTACAATGCCAGCAAAAGCAACGGGCCACGCCGCATCATGCATAACCCCTTCGTGAACAAGGATATCGGCGAGGCGTCCATCTGTGTGTTCTGCGGTTCCGCCCGGGGGACCGACCCGTTCTATGTCGAAGCCGCCCGCGAACTGGGCAGGGCCATCGGCGAGCGCGGTTTCCGCATGATCTTCGGCGCCGGGAATGTGGGCTTGATGGGCGAAACCGCCCGCGCCGCGCGCGACGCGGGCGCGCCGGTGATCGGCGTGCTGCCGCAATATCTGCGCCATGTGGAACCGCCGCTGAAATCGGCGGAGGAGACGATCATCACGCCCAGCATCCAGGAACGCAAACAGCGGATGATCAACCTGTCGGATGCGTTCGTGCTGCTGCCGGGCGGATTGGGGACGCTGGACGAATTCTTCGAGGTGCTGACGGAGGCGCAGTTGGGCGTGCACGACAAGCCCATCATCGTGATCAACCTGAAAGGCTATTTCGATCCGTTGCGCGCGATGCTCGATCATGTGATCGAGAAAGGGTTCGCGAGCGACAAGGTTCTCTCGCACTTCAGATTCGTTTCAAGCGTTGCGGAAGCGATGGACGGCGTGGAGGCGATGCTCAAAGCGCGCGTCCGGCCGCAAATCGTCTGATACGGCCTTCGAGACCCACGATCAAAAGCGCACCCCAGACGCAGCCGAAGGTGATGACGTCGAGACGGGTGAAGTGCTCGCCGAGGAACGCAACCGCGATGACGAGCGTGAGCGTGGGCGACATGAATTGCAGGAAGCCCAACGTCACCATGGGAACGCGGCGCGCGCCGGCGGCGAACAGCACCAGCGGAATGGCCGTGAGCGGGCCGGCGAAGACGAGCAGCGTGTTGGTGTAAGCGCCCGCTTTCGGGAACGCGCCGGTGCCGTCCACGAACCAGTAACCGACGAGCAGCAGCGTGATCGGAAACAGCAGGCAGGTTTCGACGGTGAGACCGTCGAGCGAATCCACCGGCGTCAGCTTGCGAAAATAGCCGTAGAAACCGAACGAAAAGGCGAGCGCGGGCGAAACCCACGGGATGTAGCCCAGTTCGACCGCCTGCCAGACCACGGCGGCGGTGGCGAGCGCGATGGCCCCGATCTTGACGGGCGTGATGCGTTCGCCGAGCAGCGCCACGCCAAGCGCGATCGAGATCAGCGGCGTGATGTAATAGCCGAGACTGGCAGCGACCAGTTGATGGCTTTCGACGCAATAGATGAAGATCGTCCAGTTGCAGGTGATGAGCACGCTGGTCAGCATGAGCGTGCGCAGGAGCTTTGGATTGCGGACGATCTGTCTCAGATGCGGCAGGCGACCGCGCAGCGCTGAGATGGCAAAGACGCAGATCGCGCACCACAGGATGCGATGGGTGGCAAGTTCGACCGACGGGACGTAGACCAGCAGATTCCAGTAGAGCGGCATCACCGCCCAGATCAGATAGGCCGTGCTCGCATAGATGATGCCGTGACGTTCGGCGTGCGGATGGTCGATGTCTGTAGGGTCTTCGGTCATCGTTTACTTTCACCCTCCCCTTGAGGGAGGGTCGACAAATTCGGAGCGCAGCGGAGAATTTTCGGGGAGGGGTTCAGACTGTTGCGGCATTGACCCCTCCCCGAAATTTGCTCGCGCAAATTTCGACCCTCCCTCAAGGGGAGGGTTTGAAATTACCCGCGCCTCTTACAATTTACGCCCGCCGCTTTTGCATCGCGGTCATGCGCGGGCGCCGTCGCGATAGAGCTTGTAGGTGATCGAATCCGTCAGCGCCTCGAAGGAGGCGTCCACGATGTTGGGCGAGACGCCGACCGTGGACCAGCGATTGCCCTTGCCATCCGCACTTTCGACCATCACGCGGGTCACGGCCTCCGTACCGCTCGTGAGGATACGCACCTTGAAATCGACCAGCCGCAGGTCGGCGATGAAGGACGAGTAATCGCCCAGATCCTTGCGCAGCGCATCGTCGAGCGCGTTCACCGGGCCGTTGCCGAAGCCGACATTGTGAACGGCCTTGCCGCGCACCTTCATCTTCACCACCGCTTCGGAAACGGTTTGCTGTTCGCCGCGCGCATTGTGCTGTCGTTCGATGGTGACTTTGAAGTTCTCGACATCGAAGTAGTTCGGCACTTCGCCCAACGCGCGCCGCGCAAGAAGTTCGAACGAGGCTTCCGCATCGTCATAGGAATAGCCCAGGAATTCGCGCTGCTTCACCTCTTCGAGCAGGCGGGCGAGGCGGTTGTCCTTGGGGTCGATGGCGATGCCGACTTCGGCGAAGCGCGCCAGCATGTTGGAGCGGCCCGACTGATCGGAGAC
>CAZTCU010000336.1:0-3256 GCA_964612235.1 uncultured Rhizobium sp. | reverse complement strand
GTGCTCGGCAATTTCTCCAAAGCCGACGAACAGTGGCTGGTGCCGATGCTTTCGGCTATTGCCGAAGCCACGCCGTTGCTCGTCAAAGACGACGACGTGGGCTTTATGAACAAAGTGGTGCTTCTGACGAACCCGCCAAAGCCAAAACCGGAAAAGAAAGACAAGGAATAATGGGATTCAAATGCGGCATCGTCGGGTTGCCCAATGTCGGCAAATCGACCCTCTTCAACGCGCTGACGCAAACCGCCGCCGCGCAGGCCGCGAATTATCCGTTCTGCACCATCGAGCCAAACGTCGGCGACGTGGCGGTTCCCGATCCGCGCATCGAAAAACTCGCGGCCATCGCGAAATCGGCCGAGATCATTCCGACGCGCATCACCTTTGTGGACATTGCCGGACTGGTACGCGGGGCATCGAAAGGCGAAGGGCTTGGCAACCAGTTCCTCGCCAATATCCGGGAAGTCGATGCGATCGCCCATGTGCTGCGCTGTTTCGAGGATGACGACATCACCCATGTCGAGGGACGCATCGACCCGGTGGGCGATGCGGAAACGGTGGAAACCGAATTGATGCTGGCCGATCTGGAGTCGCTTGAGCGGCGCATCATACCTATCGAGAAGAAAGCCAAGGGCGGCGAGAAGGAAGCCAAGGAGCAATTCGCGCTGATGAGCAAGGCAATCGCGCTTCTGCGCGAGGGCAAGCCTGCGCGGCAGGCCGAACTTACGCCAGAAGAACGCGAACCCTATCGCCAGTTGGGGCTGATGACGCAGAAGCCGGTGCTTTATGTCTGCAACGTCGACGAAGGTTCGGCGGCGGAAGGCAACGAGTTCTCCAAGCGTGTCGAAGAAAAAGCCAAGACCGAAGGCGCACGAAGCGTTGTGATTTCGGCACGCATCGAGGAAGAGGTCGCCCAGCTGGCGGCTGCCGAACGGGAGGAATTCCTGCAGAGCATCGGCCTTGAGGAACCGGGCCTGAACCGCATGATCCGTGCGGGCTACGATCTTCTTGGGCTCATCACCTTCTTTACGGTGGGACCGAAGGAGGCGCGCGCCTGGACCGTAACCAAGGGATCGCGGGCGCCGCAGGCCGCGGGCGTGATCCATACCGATTTCGAGCATGGCTTCATCCGGGCCGAGACCATCGCTTACGACGATTACATCGCGGGCAATGGCGAGGCGGGAGCGCGGGATGCGGGAAAATTCCGGCTGGAAGGCAAAGATTACGTCGTCGCCGATGGCGATGTGATGCATTTCCGGTTTAATGCTTAGGCATGGAATTGCAGGCTTTCGAAGATTTCCCGGTTGGCCGCGTGATCGACTGCGGCACCTATCGCGTCAGCAAGGACGAGATTCTCGACTTCGCTCGCCAGTTCGATCCGCAGCCGCATCATCTGGATGAGGAGGCGGGCAAACAATCCATTCTCGGCGGACTTTCCGCTTCGGGGTGGCATGTCTGCGCGATTGCCATGCGTTTGTTTGCCGATGCTGTGGTGTTGAAGGCGGACAACAAGGGCGGCGCGGGAGCGCGCGAGGCGCGTTGGATGAAGCCGGTTCGGCCCAACGACCTGTTGCGCATGGAAGCGGAGGTCGTGGAAACGAAGCCTTCGCAATCCAAGCCGTTTGGCTTCGTCACCTTCGAGTGCCGCATCTACAACGAGCGCGAGCAGGTGGCGATGGTTTCGATGACGCCGATCATTGGACGGCGGCCATGAGCGGCGGGTGGTTCGAGGATATCGAGATCGGCTCGCGGCGCGTGCTGGGTTCGCACACCTTCACGCAGGACGAGATCGTCGCTTTTGCGAAGAAATACGATCCGCAGGTATTTCACACCGATCCCGAGGGCGCGAAGCATTCGATATTCGGCGGAATCATCGCGTCGGGATGGCACACGGCGGCGATGTGGATGCGGCTCGCCGTCGAAAGCCGGAAAGCAGGCAGCGATGGCGGCGGGCTTGCGCGCGCGGGCATCTCTCCGGGTTTCGAGGACATGCGCTGGCAGAAGCCGGTCAGGCCCGGCATGACGATCACCTATTCGACGGAAATCGTCGAGAAGGTGGAACTGAAATCGCGGCCAGAACTGGGGCTTGTGAAGAGCCGTAACGAAGGGCGCGACGAGAACGGCGAGTTGTGCTTCAGTTTCATCGGCAAGGGCTTCGTACCGAAACGACCAAAGGGAGAAACATCATGAGTCCACGCGGCAAGATGGTTCCAGTGAAGATGGCCGATGGCGCGGAGATCGGCGTCTATCAGGTGCAGCCGAAGGGTGCGCGGCGCGGCGGGCTTGTTCTCATTCAGGAGATTTTCGGCGTTACCGAACATATCAAGGAATTGTCCGACGGTTATGCGGATGACGGATATGAAGTTTGGGCGCCGGCGCTTTACGACCGCGAGGCGCCGGGACTTCAGGAGGAATACACACCCGAAGGCGTTCAGAAGTGCATCAAGATCGCGCGTGGCGAGCACCCGTTCCAGCTTTCGATTGACGACACGCAGGTTTGCATCAACGGGCTGAAGGGCAAAGGTCCGGTGTTCATCACGGGCTATTGCTATGGCGGCTCGGTGACTTGGGCGGCGGCTTGCAAATGCGACGGGCTGGCGGCGGCGTCGGCCTATTACGGCGGCAATATCGGGCAGATGGCGGATTGGCAGCCGAAATGCCCGACGATCCTGCATTTCGGCGAGCACGATCACGGCATTCCGATGGACGTTGTTAACAAAGTCAAAGAGCTGCACCCGGACGTGCCGGTTTATATCTATGACGCCGGTCACGGATTCAATTCGGACCGCCGCAATGATTACAACGAGGCTGCGGCGAAACTGGGACGACAGCGCACGCTGGAACTGTTTCGCGCCAACGGCGGTTAGCGCAAACTCGCCTCGATATTTCCGCCGTCGACGGTGATGACGCCGGCGGTGGTTTTCTCGGCATGCGCTAGATATACGAAGGCTTCGGCGACTTCGCTGGCGTAGACTTCGCGGCCCAACAGGTTGCCGCTCATGTAGGTGCTTTCCGAAACGCCGCGGGCTTTGGCGCGGGCGGCTACCATGTCGTCGGTCAACAATCCCGTGCGGATGCGGTCGGCGTTTACGGCATTGGCGCGGATGCCGTCTTTGCCATGATCCAATGCGTATTGCTTCACCAGAAACAGCGTGGCGGCTTTGGGCAGGCCGTAGGGGCCGAAATCTTTGCCGGGATTGACCGCCTGTTTCGACGTGTTGAAGAGAAGGCAGCCATAGGTGCCTTGGGCTTTCATCAC
>CAZTCU010000335.1:2166-3257 GCA_964612235.1 uncultured Rhizobium sp. | reverse complement strand
AGCAGGAAGATCCAGATCGCGAGCGGAAGGAAGGCGAGCGCGATCATTGCAGATAGCCCGCCCTTCCAAACCACTCCATCGCGTCGGCCAGGCCTTCGCGATAGGGGCGCGCTTTGTAGCCGAGCGCACGAGCGGCTTTGTCCGACGAGAAGAACATACGGTATTTCGACATGTTCAGCGCATCGGCGGTGATGAACGGTTCTTTGTTGGTAAACCGCGCCACGGTTTCGGCGGCATAAGCCAGCGGATAGAGAGGCCCGCGCGGGAGCTTGACGCGCGGCGGGCGACGGTTGGCGAGGCCCGCGATGACGGCAAGCATCTGCTGCAACGTCACGTCTTCGCCGCCGAGGATATAGCGTTCGCCGATCTCGCCTTTGTCGAGCGCGAGCAGATGGCCTTCGGCGACATCATCGACGTGTACGAGGTTCAATCCGGTATCGACGAAGGCTGGCATCTTGCCGGTGGCGGCCTCGACGATGATGCGGCCCGTCGGCGTGGGGCGGATGTCGCGCGGGCCGATTGGGGTTGACGGGCTGACGATTGTGGCGGGCAGGCCCTGTTCGGCCACCATCTTTTCCACCAGGCGTTCGGCCACGACCTTGCTCAGTTTGTAGGCACCGATGACGGTACGTTCGTCATGACGCGAGGTTTCGTCGGCGGAATGGCCTTCGATGGGTTTCAGCGTGGCGACGCTCGATGTGTAGACGATCTTCTCGACGCCCGCTTCGCTTGCGGCCTCCATCGTGGCGCGCGTGCCTTCGAGATTGTTGCGGACGATCTCGTTCGGATCGCGCGCCCACAGGCGATAATCGGCGGCGACGTGGAATAGATAGCGTGCGCCCTGCATCGCGCGGGCCATCGAAGGCTTGTCGCGCATGTCGCCTTCGACGATCTCGCAGCCTATATTCTCGACGTTGGATCGTGGGCTCGTGCTACGCAAAACCGCGCGCACATCGAAACCGCGCGCGGCAAGTGCACGCGCTACGGCCGAGCCGACGAATCCCGATGCTCCGGTGACGACGACGCGATCGGCCATTTCAGGCACGCATGAATTTGCGCGCGAACCGCACCATGCGCGGCACGAACATGGG
>CAZTCU010000335.1:0-2066 GCA_964612235.1 uncultured Rhizobium sp. | reverse complement strand
TGCCAGGCGACCCAGTTCACGAAGAAAAGGATGTGACGGCCTTCCTCGCGCATCACCGGCTCGAACGTGTCGACCAGTTCGGGCGGGAAGAAGCCGGACTTCTTGGCGATGTCGAACAGGCCGAACGCGAAGAAGCTGTCGATGCACTCGCTATAGCCCGTCACCATGAAGGCCCATTCGGCATCCTTCGGCACGACATATTCGGGTTCGGGTTCGAGTTTGATGCCGTAGGCCTGCACCATGTGATGCAGCACATGTTTGTGGCGGCGTTCTTCGTAGGCGTTGAGTTCGGTCGCGCGTTTGAGCAGCGGATCCTTGATCAGATCGCCATAAGTCGCCACGCGCAGGCCTGCTTTGCCTTCGGTCTGCACGGCGATGTCCCAGATGGGCAACCCGGTGATCTTCGCCTGCGTGTCGGGGGTGAGTTTCGGCCAGTCGATGACGGCGGGGCGATAGGGATCAAAGGTCGTCAGCAGCGTCTTGCAGAACAGCGCCTTGTGCTCGTCGCTGCCGAGCTTGATGGGGCCGTCGGGAAGCGCCGGGATCGGAATCGAGAGGTCGGGGACGACGAGTGCTGCGACGGTCATGGCACAATCTGTAGCGGGCGCGATACACCAAAACCACAACTAATTGTTTTGCGATTTTTCGAATTGGGGGGTGGGTGGGGGGTCACTTGGGGCACGAACCTCTGTTTCACGCTCATTATAACCCATGCCGGGAAGTGTTCGATAAGTCAGCGGAAATCGGTCAAACCGCCCAGCTTTATGTGGGCGCCGCGAGCGGCTTCAGCGACCTCCCCGTCCGTCAGGGCGGCAAGTTCATCGGCATAGCGATAGCCCGGCGCGGAGCCGGGATACGGGCCGGTGGCGGGGTGGAGATAGATCTCGCTCAGGCCATCGGGAAGGCCCTGCACAAGCGATAGCACACGCTCCTTCGTCATCGCGCCGGACCAGCGCAGGCCGTAAACGCGATCCGGCGTGACGATACCCTCGCGGCGGACGCGCTTCATCAGAAGACCGGCAAACGCGCCCACCAGGCGATCCGCACCCGGTTCGCGCGGCACGCGTAGCGCGCGCATGCCATGCTTCTTGCCGATGCGCAGGATCGCGGACGCGATGGTGGGATGCAGATGGAAATGCTTGTGCGCGTTGACGTGATCGAGCGCGAGCCCCGTGGCGCGGAAGGCTTCGAATTGGGCTTCGATTTCGTGTTCCAGCTGGCGGCGGACTTTTGGAAAGAAAAACATCTTCGCACCGCTGGCCGCCATATTGGTGCGGAAAAGGCCGTTCGCATCGACAAGATCGGGAATTTGCGA
This sequence comes from uncultured Rhizobium sp., assembly GCA_964612235.1. Classification (GTDB taxonomy): domain Bacteria; phylum Pseudomonadota; class Alphaproteobacteria; order Micropepsales; family Micropepsaceae; genus Rhizomicrobium. The sequence continues at coordinate 751 of CAZTCU010000335.1, read as the reverse complement.
CGGCGGCAGCACGGGCCGGCCTTCGACCAGCACCACATGAAGGCCCACGCGCAGGCCCGGCAAGCGTTTGGCAAGCGCCACGGCTTCCGCCGCGGCGGGTGCGGCCACCATCAAGCTCGTTGCGGTCAGGATGCCGCGCGTGTGCGCGATCTCGATCGCCTCGTTGACTTCACGGGCCGCGCCGAAATCATCGGCGGTGACAACCAGTCGCTTCAAGCGGCGTGTTCCCGGCGCTCCCTCAGGAACTGGAAGAACTCCACGCCTTCGCGCAGGCGGCGCTTCATCATCTGGCTGGAGGTCAGCATCTCGCCCACGATGGACGCGATCTTGCTGGGGCGGAAGTAGAACTCTTTGTAGAACGATTCCAGCGAGGTGAAGATCTCGTTGTGCGAGAGATGCGGATAGTGCAGCGGCGCGATCTGGATGCCGCTGTCGTCCACCAGTTCGGCGTTCGCCGCATCGAGCCAGCCGTTCTGCAGCGCCTGATTGTAAAGGAAGGTGCCAGGATAAGGTGCGGCCAGCGACACCTGGATGGTGTGCGGGTTGATGCGTTTGGCGAATTCCACCGTCTCACGGATCGTTTCCCTGCTTTCGCCGGGCAGCCCCAGGATGAACGTGCCGTGGATCGTGATGCCCAGTTCGTGGCAATCCTTGGTGAACTTTTCGGCGACCTCGATGCGCATGCCCTTCTTGATGTTGTGAAGGATCTGCTGGTTGCCGGATTCATAACCGACAAGTAGAAGGCGCAAAC
>CAZTCU010000334.1:0-3257 GCA_964612235.1 uncultured Rhizobium sp. | reverse complement strand
GGAAGAGGCTAAGACCTTGAAGGTTATAGGAATAAAATTTCCCAGAGAGGTCTTGAAACTAGGAATGATACAGAATATATTCTGAATCACAGGAATTCAGAGGATCGGCATACCCACTTCACGCAGGCCACCTGGCGACGGCCAGGCATCGCCGCATAGCGACATGAGACCAAACACGGATAGCGCTGTCGCCTCATGTGCAGTGCGCGTTTTTCGCCAGTCTTGCCCGGCCGCCGGGCATCAGGGGTGAAAGGACACTTCCCGCGGGACGAGCCATATGTGCGGGTGTCGATTGTTACGAAAATGTGCCCCGCTGCTGACGCTTTACCTCCGCCTCGCCATCCGTCGCGCTCCCCGCGAAACCGTGGCGGGGCGGAGGCATATTAGGGGCATTGCAACAAAGTCACGCTGCATTCTTGCAACAGTTTGTGGCGTCGCTACACTGTACCGGTTTGGTGAAGCCGATTAACGCCCGGCTTCCTTCCGCAACGGACTGAATGGCAACCGTCAACGCCTTACCAGCGCCAAGGAAAACCGGGCTGCGCGCCCTTGTACTGGCGATGTCGCGGCCGTCGCGGCTTGCGTTGGCTGTGGGCGTGTTGGCAGTGCTTTCGGGCATCGCGACCTACGCCATCGTCACCGGCCTTGTCCCCTACGACCCCACGCCCGGCGGATTGATAGGGCTGCTGCTCATCAACCTTACCCTGGTGCTGACGCTGGGTGCGCTGATCGGCTGGCGGCTGGTCCGCATCTGGAGCGAGCGGCGTTCGGGCATCGCAGGCGCCAAGCTGCACGTTCGCCTGGCGGTGATGTTCAGTGCGGTCGCCGTCGTGCCGACCATCCTCGTCGCGATCTTCGCCGCCGTCACGTTGAACCTCGGCGTCGAAGCGTGGTTCTCGGAACGGGTGAAGGCGGCCCTCTCCAACGCGGTGAGCGTGGCGCAGGCCTATGTCGAAGAACACCGTCAGGTCATCCGCGGCGACATCCTCGCCATGGCGTTCGATATCGATCGCGCTGCACCCGTTCTCCAGCAAAACCCGGAGGAAATGCGCAAGCGCTTCACCGACTATCTGGTAACGCAAGCTTCGGTGCGCGCGTTGCCTGCCGTGTTCGTGATCGATTCCAACGGACGTGTGCTCGCCAGTGCCAAATTGCCGTCGATGCCGAAATACGAAGCGCCCTCCGCGCAGACGATGGCGAAAGCCGCGCAAGGCCAGGTGGTCGTCCTTACGGAACGCAACGACAATCTCGTCCGCGCGATGGTGAAGCTCGACGCTTTCGTCGACGCCTATCTGCTTGTCGCGCGTGCCGTCGATCCCGAAGTTCTGGCGCACCAGCAGCGAACGATCGACGCCGCATCGGAATATAACCGCCTCAACCAGAACCGCGCCGAGGTCCAGCTTATTTTCGCCGCGTTGTACGCGGTGGTGTCGCTCGTCATCCTGCTCACCGCCATCTGGGCCGGCCTTTGGGCCGCGACGCGATTGGTGCGCCCGATTTCCAACCTCATCGGCGCGGCCGAGCGCGTGACGGAAGGCGATCTCAAGGCTCGCGTCGAAATCGACCGCGACGACGACGAAATGGGTACGCTGGGCCTCGCCTTCAACCGCATGACCTCGCAGCTCGACGCGCAACGCGATGCGTTGATGGCCGCCAACCAGCAGAACGAGGAACGCCGCCGTTTCACCGAGGCTGTGCTCGCCGGTGTGAGCGCGGGCGTCGTCGGCCTCGATAACGATGGCCGCATCACCATCGTCAATCGCATGGCCGCGCGGCTTCTGAACGCCGAACCGGACGATATCGAAGGCCAGCACTATTCCGAAAACATGCCCGAACTCGCCGCTCTCATCCGCCGCGCGATCCAGGAGCCGGTGGGCCGCGCAAGCGGCGAAGCCACGATCAAGCGCGGTTCGATGACCCGCAACCTGAGCGTTCAGGTCGCAAGCGAAAGCGACGCATTCGGCGGCGGATATGTCGTGACCTTCGACGACATCACCGATCTGATCTCCGCCCAGCGTACCGCCGCCTGGGCCGACGTTGCCCGCCGCATCGCGCACGAGATCAAGAATCCGCTGACGCCGATCCAGCTTTCCGCAGAACGCCTCAAGCGCAAATACGGCAAGGAAGTCACCAGCGATCCCGAGATCTTCGACCAATGCACCGACACGATCATCCGTCAGGTCGGCGACATCGAACGCATGGTCAACGAGTTCTCTTCGTTCGCGCGCATGCCCGCCCCCAAGATGCGCCGCGAAAACGTGCAAGAGCTATTGACGCAAGCGGTCTTCCTCCAGCGTGTGGCGCAACCGACCATATCTTTCGAGGTGAAATCGCCCAAAGAACCGATCTTCTTCGAAGCCGACGGCCGCTTGGTTTCGCAGGCTTTGACCAACGTCTTGAAGAACGCCTGCGAAGCCATCGAAGCACGCAAGGCAACGGGCGATGATGGCAAGGGGCGTGTGAGCGTGGTGCTGGAAAGCGATGACGAACGCTTTTCGATCCGGGTAATCGATAACGGCATCGGGCTTCCGCCCGAACACCGCCACCGCCTCACCGAACCCTATGTCACCACGCGCGCGAAGGGCACGGGCCTCGGCCTCGCCATCGTGCGCAAGATCGTCGAAGACCATGGCGGCGAAATCGCAATCGATGACGCACCCGGACAACAGGGTGCGCAAATACGTTTGACGTTTCCACTAAGGCAAAAAGTTCTTAAAGACCTGGGAGTGACGAATGAGCAAGAACGGCTCGTTGATAGCGCCTGAAATCCTCATCGTTGACGATGAGGAAGACATCCGCGATCTGATTGCGGGCATCCTTCACGACGAGGGATTCGAAACCCGTGTGGCGTCGGACAGCGACACCGCGCTTAATGCCGTGCGCCAGCGTCGTCCGCAACTTGTCGTTCTCGACATCTGGCTGCAGGGGAGCCGTCTCGACGGAATCCAGATCCTCGATCTCATCAAGCGCGAGCATCCCGATCTTCCTGTGGTGATGATCTCGGGCCACGGCACCATCGAGACCGCCGTCGCCTCCATCCGCAAAGGCGCCTACGATTTCATCGAGAAGCCGTTCAAATCCGATCGCCTGATCCACGTCTGCGCCCGCGCATTGGAAGCGGCGCGTCTGAGGCGCGAGGTGCAGGAGTTGAAATTGAAGGCGGGCGACGATCTCGAAATCGTCGGCATCTCGTCGGCAATTTCCCAGCTTCGCCAGATGATCGAGAAGGTCGCTCCTGCTGGAAGTCGCGTTCTCAT
>CAZTCU010000333.1:0-3266 GCA_964612235.1 uncultured Rhizobium sp. | reverse complement strand
CGCAAATCCTTTTTGCGCAAGATCGCCGGCCGGGACGCCAGGGACAGTGGCCCCGCAAGTCTCGCCGCCGAACTCTTCGCCGCCCTTCAGGGCGCCGACCACATCCGCACCCACGATCCCGCCGCCGCCCGCGACGTGTTAAGGATTTGGAACGCTTTGAACGCTAGGCATTCCGGGGCCTGAGGCTGTAAGAATGTTGCAATCCTTTATCCTTCGCCCTGTAAGCTTCTGGTACAAGACTTGATATAGTGTCGGGGGCGGACCTTCGCCCCCGTGGGAGTGTTTCAGTATGACCCGCAAGTTTTTCGGCACCGACGGTATTCGGGGCCGGGCCAATTCCTCCGCGCTTTCGCCCGAACTCGCGATGAAGGCGGGCATGGCCGCGGGCCGCATCTTCACCAAGGGCGACCATCGTCACCGCGTCGTGATCGGCAAGGACACGCGCCTGTCGGGCTACATGGTCGAATCCGCGCTCGTCGCGGGCTTCACCTCGGTCGGCATGGACGTCTTCCAATTCGGCCCGCTGCCCACGCCCGCCGTCGCGATGCTCACGCGCTCGCTGCGCGCCGACCTCGGCGTGATGATCTCGGCCTCGCACAATCCGTTCGAAGACAACGGCATCAAGTTCTTCGGCCCCGACGGCCAGAAACTCTCCGACGAACGCGAACACGAAATCGAAGCCCTGATGGCGAACGGCCTGGAAGAAGGCCTCGCCGATCCGCGCGAGATCGGCCGCGCCAAGCGCATCGACGACGCGCAGGCCCGTTACATCGAATTCGCCAAGCGCACCTTCCCCAAAAACATGCGGCTGGACGGCCTTCGCATCGTGATCGATTGCGCCAACGGCGCGGCCTATCGCGTAGCGCCCGCCGTGCTGTGGGAACTGGGCGCGGACATCGTGCAGATCGGCGTCAATCCGGACGGTTTCAACATCAATTCCGAATGTGGCTCCACCGCGCCCGAAGCGATGGCGCGCAAGGTGCGCGAGATGCGCGCCGATTTCGGCATCGCGCTCGATGGCGATGCCGACCGCGTGGTGATGGCCGATGAAAACGGCCAGATCATCGACGGCGACCAGATCCTCGCCCTCATCGCTCGCTCCTGGAAGCGCAGCGGCGAACTCAAGGGCGGCGGCGTCGTCGGCACCGTGATGTCGAACGCCGGTCTGGAACGCTACCTGAAAAGCCTCGACCTCACCCTCGCGCGCGCCGCCGTGGGCGACCGCTATGTGCTGGGCATGATGCACGAAGGCGGCTTCAACGTGGGCGGCGAACAATCCGGCCACATCATCCTCAGCGATTTCTCGACCACGGGCGACGGCCTCGTCGCGGCACTGCAGGTATTGGCCGTGATCGCGGACGAAAACAAAAGCGCCAGCGAGGCGGCGCACCTCTACGAACCGTTGCCGCAAGTGCTCCACAATGTGCGCTTCAAGAACGGCCAGCCGCTTTCCGACAAGCGCGTCACCGATTGCATCCAGCAGGCCGAAGCCCGCCTCAACGGCGCGGGCCGTCTGCTCGTGCGCAAATCCGGCACCGAGCCCGTCATCCGCATCATGGCCGAAAGCGACGATATCGCGCTCGTGCAGCAGGTCGTGCGCGACGTGGCCATGGCCATCGAGGAAGCGGCCCGTTGACGAAGCCGGCGCGGCTTCTCGTCATTGCGGGCTCGGATTCCAGCGGCGGCGCCGGAATCCAGGCCGACATCAAGACGGCCACCGCATTAGGCGCCTATGCGATGACCGCGATCACCTCGGTCACCGTGCAGAACACACAAGGCGTCCACGCCATCCATCCCATTCCCGTGAACATCGTGCGCGCGCAGATCGTGAGCGCGCTCGAAGATATCGGCGCCGATGCCATCAAGATCGGCATGCTGGGTTCTTCCGAAGTGGTCGAAGCAGTGGCGCAAACGCTTATCACGCACGCCCGCAACATTCCCCTGGTCGTCGATCCGGTGATGGAAGCCAAAGGCGGCGCCGCCTTGCTCGAAGACGAAGCGGCCAACACCTTGATGGTGAGCCTGTTCCCGATGGCCACGCTCATCACGCCCAACGTGCCCGAAGCCGCGCGCCTCACCGGCCTTCCCATCGAAACCGTCGCCGATTGCGCCCAGGCCGGACAATCGCTGCTGGCCACCGGCGCGCAGTCGGTTCTCGTAAAGGGTGGCCATCTCGCAGGCGAAACCGTGACGGACGTTCTGGTGAGCAAGGGCAGCGCCCAACGCCTCACCGCGCCGCGCCTCGACACCACTTCCACGCACGGCACCGGCTGCACGCTCGCCACCGCCATCGCGGTCGGCCTCGCGCAAGGCATGCCGCTGATCGACGCCATCCGCCGCGCGCGCTCTTACGTGCAGGAAGCCATCCGCACCGCGCCCGGCTTCGGCCATGGTCATGGCCCGCTCAATCACATGCACGCTCTGGCAAAGCCGCCCGCCGATCCCGCCCCGCTCACGCCCCCGCCCGGATTGCGCTGGAGCCGCCCGCGCTGACGCCCGAATAATTTTCGCAAGAAAATTTCAGCAAATTTCCTTGGCCCATCGCAGCTACCCGCTTGTTCTACTTAGCGAGGGCGTAAGCTCTGGCTTCCAGAACTGAAGTGCGGGGGCATGACCAGTCCAACGGACAGGGATCGTGACGGCATCGGGTCTCGCCCCGAAGGCGAGCGTATGAACGCGTCCGATCTCGACAACTGGTTCGTGCGCGAAGTGCTGCCGCTGGAATCCGCGCTGACGCAATTCCTCCGCCGGAGCTGGCGCAACCGCTCCGACGTCGACGATCTCTGCCAGGAGGTTTACGTGCGGGTTTACGAAGCGGCGCAGAAGGAGATACCGGATCCGGTACGTCCTTTCGTGTTCGCGGTGGCGCGCAACCTCATCATCAACCGCGTGCGCCGCGAGCAGATCGTGCCCATCGAAAGCCTGGGCGATCTCGATGCGCTCAATGTCGCCGCCGACGAACCCGGCCCCGACCGCAATGCGATGGCGCGCGAGGAACTGCGCCGCCTGCAATCCGCTCTCGACAATCTGCCGCCGCGCTGCCGCCAGGCCGTGGTGCTGAAAAAGATCGAAGGCCTGTCGCGCAAGGAAATCGCCCAACGCATGGGCATCAGCGAAGACACGGTGCACCGTCATCTCACCGAAGGCCGCCATGCGCTCGCCGATCTTCTCTATGGCGAGGATTGGTCGAAATGAGCGACGCCTCCGCCCACACCGTCCGCCTCGCCGCCGCCGAATGGCACGACCGGCGCGAACGCGACGACTGG
>CAZTCU010000332.1:0-3280 GCA_964612235.1 uncultured Rhizobium sp. | reverse complement strand
CTAGCCTTCGTATTTGAACGACAGCATGACGCGCGCCCGATAGCTCGCGACCTTGCCGTTCTCCACCGTCATATCGAGCTTGCCGATCTCTGCCACGCGCAGATCGCGCAAGGTTTTCGCCGCCGTCTCCACCGCCCGTTTGGCGGCGTCCTCCCACGATGTCGTGCTGGTGCCGATGATCTCGGTCACGCGGTACACTCCGCTGCTCGCAGTCTTCTTGGCCATGGCGTGTTCCTTCCGCTGGCGGCGGCGCCCATCGGCCGCCGCATCCGGCCACCCTACGCCTTGTCGGGCGCCAAATCTGCCCAATCGCACGACGAAGCTGTACAATACTCGCATGAAGCCCAAACGCGTCACCGTCCACGACAAGATGCAGCGGAATTACCGCTACACACTCACCGAGCCCGTGGGCCGCAATTTCGATCCCGAATTCAGGCCCGATCTCACGCCCAAGGAGATGCTCGCGCTCGGCGTTTTCGCGGGCAAATACATGACCGACTGCCAAAAGGAATTTCCCCAAAGCTGGTTCATCCACGCCAGGCTCGCCCAGGGAAAGCGCGATCCCAAACTCAACTATTTCGGCGTCGATGCCAGTCAGCCGCTCTCGGTCTGGAAGAAGAAGGGCTGGATCCATGTGGACGATCCGCGCGGCTGGTTTCAGTGGTATTGCCGCTATTACATGGGCCGCCGCATGGAAGACGACGCCCGCCAGATCGGCCGCTGGAAAGCCATCAAGCGCCACATCCGCCAGATCCAGAAGAACTGCGAGAAGGGCGATCTCGCCTGCCGCCCCCGCCAGCGCCAGGCCGTGCTGCACTGGGCCTATGACAGCCGGAAAATCTAGCGGCAGCTGGCGAACAGGCCTAATCTTCCAGGCCTTCCGGGCGGGGAGGCATCCATGCAAGCGAAGGCTGTTCTGTGTGGCGTTGTTGCGGCGGGCATCGCCGCCATCGCATGGGCGCAAACCCCGCCGCCGCCCGCAGATCCGCTTGCTCCGATCGGCCTCGGCGACAAGCCGCCCGCCGCCAAATCCGAACCTGTCAGCGAAACGCTTTACGGCACGCAGATCACCGATCCCTATCGCCAGTTCGAGAAGATGGGCCCGCAAACCGTCGACTGGATGAAGTCGCAGGGCGCCTACACCCGCAGCGTTTTCGATGCCATCGCACCGCGCGCGGCGCTGGAAAAACGCATCGCCGATTTCAGCGGCAGTTTTGGTTTCGTGCAGATGTACCAGCGCTATGGCGGACGCACATTCTACGAATACCGCGCTCCCGGCTCCGACAATTTCGATCTGATGGTGTCCGACGCCAAGGGCACGCGAAAGATCGTCGACATCGCGGGCCTGCGCGCGAAAAACGGCAACAAGCCCTACGCCATCAACTATTTCACCGCCTCTCCCGACGGCGCCAAGGTCGCCGTCGGCATTTCGCAGGGCGGTTCGGAACAGGCGTCCGTCACCGTCTACGATGCCGCAACGGGAAGCGCGATCGCGGGCCCGCTCGACCGTGCCGATTTCGGCGCGCAGAGCTGGAGCGGCGATTCCAAAATCCTTTACTTCAATCGCCTCAAGCCGCTCGCAAAGACCGAGCCCGAAATCGAGAAATACAAGGACTCCAATGTCGAAGCCTGGGATCTGAAACACGAACCCGTGCGCGTGCTGGGCAACGGCTCGCCCAACGCAATGAAATTCGGCCACGACGAAATGCCCGTCGTCGCCATCGTTCCCGGCGCAAGCCACGCCCTGGCGCTCGATATCAACGGCGTGCAGAACGAATGGGCGATCTTCCTCGCGCCCGCGACCGCCGCCTCCAATCCCAAAACGCAATGGAAATTCTTCGTCACCCGCGACGACGGCATCACCAACGCCGATATGCGCGGCAACGAAATCTTCCTGCTGTCGCACAAGAACGCGCCCACCTTCCAGGTTCTGGGCGTCAAGGCGGGCGAACCGCTGTCGAAAGCCAAAGTACTGTTGCCCGTGCAACCCGACCGGCTGGCCGAATCCATCCACGCCGCGAAAGACGCGCTCTACGTGCTGACGCGGCAGGGCCTTTACTCGCATCTGCTGCGCATCCCCGCCAACGGTTCACTGACGGAAGAAGTCATGCTGCCTTACAAGGGCACCGTGTCCGAAGTGTTCACCGATCCGCGCGTCTCCGGCGTCACCATCGCGATGGAAAGCTGGAACGTGCCGCCCACCGTTTACACCTACGATCCGGAGCAGGGCATTTTCACCGATCTCAAGCTCGGCATCAAACCCGCTTTCGATCCCTCCGCTTTCGTCGTGCGCGATCTCGACGCCGCCGCAAAAGACGGCGTCATGGTCCCGCTCACCGTCATGCAGCCCAAGGGCGTGAGCGGCCCGCAGGTCACCATGATCCAGGCCTATGGCTCCTACGGCATTTCGCAATGGCCGATGTTCAGCCCGCGCAATGTCAGCTTCGTGCGCGAAGGCGGCACCTATGCCTCGTGCCATGTGCGCGGCGGCGGCGAGAAGGGCGAGGAATGGCGTCTCGCGGGCAAGGACGACAAGAAACCCAACACTTGGCGCGATCTCATCGCCTGCGCCGAAGACCTGATCGCGCAGGGCATCACCACGAAAGACAAGCTCTTCATCTTCGGCGGATCGGCGGGCGGCATCACCATGGGCATGGCGCTCACCGAACGCCCGGATCTCTTCGCGGGCGTGATCGACAGCGTACCCGCCGCCAACACCACGCGCAGCGAATTCTCCCCCAACGGCCCGCCCAACATCCCCGAATTCGGCACCATCACCACCGAACAGGGCTTCAGGAATCTGCTCGCGATGGATTCCTACCAACACGTCAAGGATGGAACGATCTATCCCCCCGTCCTCATTACCACCGGCATCAACGACCCGCGGGTTTCCCCGTGGGAGCCCGCCAAATTCGCCGCCCGCCTGCAAGCCTCCGGCACACCCAATCCGGTTTTGCTGCGCGTCGATTTGGAAGCCGGCCACGGCATCGGCTCCACCAAAACCCAGAACGACGAGCTTTATGCAGACATGATCTCCTTCATGTTCTGGCGCGCGGGCGAGCCGGAATGGCGGCCGAGGAAGTGAGAGAGAAAATAGGTTCTCTCCCACAGGAGCAGGGTTATCTCATACGGCTTACCGCCCCCTGCGCGGGGCGGTCGACATCGCGAAGCGATGGCGGGTGGGGGGACGCGCAACAAAGACGGTGTGCGTAGGATAGATTTTTTCTGAAGCGTGCGGCTGTGCGCCGCGCACACCTAAACAGAAGGCGCGCAGATTTTT
>CAZTCU010000331.1:0-3336 GCA_964612235.1 uncultured Rhizobium sp. | reverse complement strand
TGGATGAAGGCGCTGGAGATCGTCGAGGCTTCGACGCCCGAGCCGCCGAAATCATAGATGAATTCGTAGGACCAATCCTTGAACAGCGTGCCGCTGGCGCCGAAACGGGCGCGGCGGAAATTGTTGCCGCTGGAGAAATCGGTGTTCGCGGGCGATTTGCCCTGGCCGTAATAGGCCGTGTCGTATTGCACGAGCGTGCGCAGAGAAACGCTGAAATTGCCGTCGCCAAAGGTGAACGTCGGGCGGCCGTTCTTCAGCGAAATCTGCACGTCGTTGGCGCGTTGCGCCTGAAGATCGGCATATTGTGCGCTGGTGCTGCGCTTGAGATCGGCGATGGCGGCTTGCGCATCGGGCTCTTCGGCTTTCTGTGCTTCGTCGGCGGCACGTTGTTGTTTCAGATCCTGAATCTCGGCGTTCAGTTGCTGCACCTGCTGTTGCAGCGCGTCGAGCTTTGCATCGCTGTTCTTCGCGGCGGCTTGTGCGCTTGGCGCGAAGGCCAGTGCCGTAACGCCCGCAAGCAATGCGGCGCGCAATTCATTCAAACGAATTGTCATTCCCCTCATCCCTCGATGAAAATTCGTGTCCGTTGGCCGCTTTCGGCGCAGCCGTTAAAGTCACGTTCTTAGATATACTCTATCGAGTCAATAGAGATTAAGAGGTATTGAGATGAAAAATGGCGGGGAGGATATTTCTTTTTGATTTGAGATAGTTAGGCGGAGCGCGCTTTTTTGGTTTGCGCGGCTGCGGCGGCCAAAGTCCGGGATTCGAGGACGGATGCCGTGGCATCGCGCGCCGCCAGAAGGACTTTGCGAATGGGGCAGATCGCTTCGTCGAAGCAATCTTCGCATTTCTGGTAAGCGGTGACGCTCACGCAGGGACTCAAGGCAAGCGGGCCATCAGTGACGCGGATGATGTCGGCGAACGTGATGTCTTTCGCGGATTTTCCGAGTTGATATCCGCCTTGGCGCCCGCGCGTGGACCGCACGATTCCGCGCTTTTTCAATTCTAGGAGAATTTGTTCGAGGAATTTGCGCGGCACATCGGCTTCGGCGGCGATGTCGGCGATCATGATCGGCTCGTGATCGTTCTTCTCTGCCAGAACGATCAGTGCGCGCAACGCATAACGGGCCTTTTGGGAAAGCACGACGTAAACCCTGTAAAATCCATCGGGTATATCGGCTTGGGAACGCAGGCCGTCAAGCGGGGCCCCACCCGCCACCGCTGCGCGGTGTCGACCTCTCCGCGTGGGGGGAGGTAAGAGGGGCGCCCGCTACAAGGGGAATGTCTGCGTAACTATATGCAATAGTCGGAGGAGCCCGCCGGTCCCGGCGGTCAAACGCAAGGAAATTTCATGGTCGCTTTTCTGCACTGGTTGCGGTCGATCCTGTTCGGCGCCCTCAACGGACTGGCCAAGGTCGCATTGGCCCTTGTTCTGATCCTGGCGGTCCTGCTTGTCATTGGCCTGATCCGGGGGGATGGGCTGCCGGGCAACATGGTTCTCACGCTGGACCTGAGGAAGCCCATAGCCGACTCCGCGCCGCCTACGCCCTTCGATATCGGTAGGCGCCCGACTGTGATGGACGTAGAAACGGCGCTGGATGAGGCCGGACGGGATGCCCGCGTGAAGGGGCTGATCGTCCAACTGGGCAACGGGTCCGTTTCGACGGCGCAGGCCGAAGAACTGGGCGCGGCCTTCGCCCGCTTCCGCGCCAAGGGCAAGTTCGTGACCGCCTATTCGCACGGCTTCCTGTCGACGGGGCTGGGCGATTATCTGCTGGCGACCTCGGCCAACGAGATCTGGATGCAGCCGCACAGCACGTTCAGCCCGGCCGGCGCCGGCGCGGGCGAAGTGTTCCTGCGCGGCTTGCTCGACAAGATCCATGCTGAGCCGCAGATCGTGAAGCGCGCCGATTACAAGAGCGCGGCCGACACCTTCATGGAGAAATCCATGACCGATCCGGATCGCGAGCAACTGACCGCGCTTCTGCAATCGGTCTACAACTCGGCGACTTCGGGCGTTGCTTCGGCGCGCAAATTGCCGACGCAGCTGATCGTTTCGTCGCTCGACAAGAGCCCGCAATTCGCGGAAGCAGCCCAGAAGGAAGGGCTGATCGACAAGCTAGCCTATGACGACGACGCCGAATTCGCCGCGCTGAGAAAGGCGGGGCAGGGCGCCAAGAAAGTGGCGATGGGCGATTTCCTGCGCGCGCGGGAAGGATCGAGCGCCTATGCGCATGGGCCGAAGGTGGCGCTGATCCAGGCGTCGGGCGAGATCGTGGACGGGACGGTTGCGGGCAACGGATTGTTCGGCCGGGCCGATGTCATCGCCAGCGACGACATGGCCAAGACGATCCGCGAAGCAACCTATGACAAGGACGTGAAGGCGATCGTGCTGCGCGTGGATTCGCCCGGCGGTTCCGTTTCGGCGTCGGACCAGATCCTCGATGCGCTGAAGAAGGCGCAGAAGAAGGGCAAGCCCGTGGTGGTGAGCATGGGTGGGGTGGCGGCTTCGGGCGGCTATTTCATCTCGGCTTACGCCAACAAGATCGTGGCGCAGCCCGGCACGATCACCGGCTCCATCGGTGTGCTGACGGGCAAGGTGGCGTTCGGCAAATCGCTGGGCCTGATCGGCGTGACGGGCGAACAGATCGGCGTGGGCAAGAACGCGCTGTTCGATTCGCCGCTTGAGCCGTTCACGCCCGACCAGCTTGCCAATCTCAACGCGCAGGCCGATGCGATCTATGCCGACTTCAAGGAGAAGGTGGCGACAGGCCGCAAGCTGCCGCTTGCGACAGTGGACGAGATCGCCAAGGGCCGTGTGTGGAGCGGGGCCGACGCGAAGGGCAAGGGCCTCGTCGACCAGTTGGGCGGCGTGTGGGACGCGGGCGACACCGCGCGCAAGCTGGCCAAGATGGACACCAAGCAGCCATTGGTCTTCAAGCGGTATCCGCGCGAGAAAGGCTTCTTCGATGCGATGAACGAGTTGTTCGGCTCCACCGAGGCGGGCGCGCAGGCGATGGAAGGCCTGGTGCGCATCGTCAACCTGCCGCCGATCCGCGCCACGTTGGAAGCGATGCAAAGCCTGCCGAAGGGCGGAGTGGAATTGCGGGCACCCAACCTGCCGCGGCCCTGAACGAAGCGGTCGAGACAAAGAAAAACGGCGGCCTTTGGGGCCGCCGTTTTCGTTTTCCGTGACGGTGAAGCTTAGAGCTTCAGGTTGACACCGCCATAGATGAACATGCCGATCGGATCGTACACGTCGGTGATGGTGTTGGTACCCGTCGTGTCGAACGCGCCCTGGAAGGTTTCCGGGGGGCGAACGTCGAACAGGTTGTT
>CAZTCU010000330.1:0-3341 GCA_964612235.1 uncultured Rhizobium sp. | reverse complement strand
TGTTCACTTCCGCCGCACTTCCGCTTCGCGTCTTCCCGCCCTTGTTCAATCGCTACGACGCGGGCATGAAGTTCGATACTCACATCGACAATTCCATCCGCTTCGTGCCCGGTGCGCCGATCCGCGTCCGCACCGATCTCTCGGCCACCTTGTTTCTCACCGCGCCCGAAGACTACGACGGCGGCGAGTTGGTGATCGAAGACACCTATGGCGAGCAGCAGGTCAAGCTTCCCGCGGGCGATATGGTTCTGTATCCCGCCACCAGTCGCCATCGCGTGAACCCCATCACGCGCGGCAGCCGTTGGGCCTCGTTCTTCTGGATTCAGAGCATGGTGCGCGACGATGGCCAGCGCGCGCTGCTGTTCGATCTCGACAACGCCATTCAGTCGTTGCGCCGGAAAGGCGGCGAAAGCCCGGAAGCCGTGCAGCTGACCGGCATCTACCACAATCTCGTTCGCCGCTGGGCGGAGGCGTGAGATGAAAGCGCGCGCCGTCCTGTTCCAAATCCATCTCTGGACGGGCCTGACGCTCGGCATCGTGCTCGCGGTTCTCGGACTGTCTGGCAGCGTGCTCGTCTATCACGACGAGCTTCTGGAAATGACGCAGGCACCCGTGCCGCACGCACAGGCGCAAGGCGTGATGCTTCCGCTCGATGCGTTGCTCGCCAGCGCGCGCGAAAAATTCCCCGCCAAGCGCGCCAACGCCACGGTGATGCTGCCGGAAGAGCAGGGCGCTGCGCTGCTGGTTCGCTTCCAGTCCGGCTCACGTCCCGGTCCGCAACGCGGCACGGATGTTTATGTCGATCCCGCCAGCGCCCGTGTGCTCGATGTGCGCCAGGCGCCCTACAACTGGTTCATCGGCGCAATGCACGATCTGCACGGGCGTCTGCTGATCCCCGGCAGGGAAGGGCGTCAGGTTGTGGGCTGGCTCGGCGTCGCGATGTTGTTGCTAGGCTGCTCCGGCGTCGTCATCTGGTGGCCGAAGCGCGGACAATGGAATGCGGGCTTTCGTATCCGCCGCGCCGCGCGCGGTTACTGGCTCTATCGCGATCTGCACGGTGCCGTCGGCATCTGGGGTCTCGTCGTTTTCATCATCGTCAGTTTCAGCGGTGTGGCGATTGCGTTCCCCGAAACGATGCGCGGCATCATCACGTTCGGAACAGCACAACCCGCCCCCGCATTCGACGCGCGCAATGGCCCCGGCGTCGAACCCGTCAAAGGCCGAGAGCCGATGGGTCTCGATGCCGCCGTCGCGTTGGTGAAGGCGCAGGTTCCCAACGCCGACGTCCGCAGCATTTCTCTTCCCGCAAAAAGCGATGCTGCGTGGCGCGTGGCGATCGGCAGCATGGAGATCGGCCCGGTCTCGACCGCTTATGTCGATCCGTGGCGCGCGAAGATCGTTGCCTTGCGCAACGCATCGGGTAACAGCGCCGACAATTTCATGGCGTGGCAGCGTCCGCTGCATCAGGGAAGCGGGTGGGGCGCTCTCTGGCGTATCCTCGTCTTCCTGTCGGGTCTCTTGCCGTCGCTCTTCGTTACCACCGGTATTGTCATGTGGATGAAGAAGCGCCGCGCCCGCGTGCGTGTCGTGTCCTCCGCCGCAACGGAAGGAGCGAGCGCATGAACATGGCGCTCCGCATGCCGCTGGAATTGCGCGAAGAGGAGCAAATCCCCCTGCGCGATTTCCACCGCGCTATGGGAAAGCCGGTTCGACACAGCGGCCGCATCGTGATGGCCGTCATCGTTCTCGCGGCACACGCCGCGTTGGTCGCCGCGATCATCTGGGCAGGAACGAATGTCTACAGCATCGTCGTGCCGCCGCAGCCCATCGAAGTCGCGGTTCTTGCGGAGCCTCCGAAAGCCGAAATCCCGCCGCCGCCTCCGCCGCCAAAGATGATGACGCCCGAAATCGCCATCGCGGTCGCGCCCGAAATCACCATCGCCACGCCGCCGCCCCCCGCCATCGCCCTGCAACAGGTGAAGAATCCCGAAGCCGCCATCCCCGCATCGCCCACCGGCGGAACAGGCAAGGACGTCTATCTCTCCAAGATCATCGCCCATCTCGATGCCGCCAAGCGTTACCCCGCACAGGCCCGCAAACTGCACATCGAAGGCGTCGTCCAGCTTCATTTCGTGATGGACCGCACCGGCCACGTCCTCAGCTTCGACATCGCCAAAAGCTCCGGCCGCCCCATCCTCGATGAAGAGACCAAGGCCCTCATCGCCCGCGCCCAGCCGCTCCCCCCCATCCCAGCCGACTGGCCCCAGCAAACCCTGAACCTCGTCGTCCCGGTCGAATTCGAACTGCACTGACCGCTTACCTCCCCCTCGCGGGGAGGTCGACGCTGCGAAGCAGCGGCGGGTGGGGGTGATTAAAGACCGGAACTCCGCTTACACTCCGCCCCACAACAAACATGGGGGCAGGAAATGACATCGATTCTCACGCCGGTACTGGCGCTCGTCGTTCTCACATTGGTGGTCTGGATCTGGATGTACGCCACCCGCATCCCCGCGATGCAGCGGGCGGGGCTACAGCCACAGGAAGTCCGCTTTCCGGCCCAGCTCAACGTGCTGCCGGATAGCGCCCGCCAAGTGGCCGACAACTACAACCACCTGATGGAACAGCCGACCATCTTCTACGCGCTGGTCTTCTACATCTATCTGTCCGGCGGGCAGGACCAACTATATATATGGCTCGCGTGGGCGTATGTGGCCCTGCGGGTGGTCCATACCCTGATCCAGTGCACCATCAACGTGGTGATGCTCCGGTTCTCGGTTTTCAGCCTCTCCACTCTGGTTCTGATGGCGATGGCGGTCCGCGCGCTTATGGCCTTGGCCTGACGGGATTTTTGGCCCCCGCGATATAAGCTTTCGCGGGGGTTGACCCCATCTATCCCCACTTATATACAGCGCCACCTTCCAGGGCAGGCCGTCCCGGGCAAAACGCTCGCGAAACGCTGCTGGGAAGCCAGTTTTAGACGTTTTTTGCACGCGCGACTCGAGGAATTCCTCCAGTCCTCCGCATGTAAGGGGCGGGCCCGAAAGGCCTGAGCCCCGCTTCGTGTTGTTTGTGGTTTTGTTTGGTGCCGCAAGGCGAAACAGGGAATCAGGATGCCGACGATCAATCAGTTGATCCGTAAGCCGCGCGGCGAAAAGCCGAAGCGCAACAAGGTGCCGGCGCTCGCGGGAAATCCGCAGAAGCGTGGCGTCTGCACGCGCGTCTACACGACGACGCCGAAGAAGCCGAACTCGGCGCTGCGCAAGGTCGCCAAGGTGCGCCTGACCAACGGTTTTGAAGTGATCGGCTACATCCCCGGCCAAGGCCACAACCTTCAGGAACTC
>CAZTCU010000329.1:0-3367 GCA_964612235.1 uncultured Rhizobium sp. | reverse complement strand
AGGTCGCCGAGGCACCGTCGGCCGCGCGCGCTGCGGCGTTGTGGTGGGCGAAGCAGGTCGGCGCGCCGACGTTCCGCAAAACCAACGAGACGGACTCGCCGAAGGACCGCGTGATGGGCGACTTCGCCGGCGTCATGCAGTCGATGATCGCCGAGCGGAGCCCGGTCAGTAGCGAGCAGGGAACGAGGTTCGCCGACGAGGTCGAGACGCGCATCGACGCCATCCTCGGCCGCACCAACTGGGTGAGCCTCGGTGTGGACTACGGCCCCGACCTGGAGCTGTTCGAAGCGGCGAAGGCGGCTGGCGTCAACGCCTCCCGGTTCCCGTGGAAGACGCACACGTCCATCACGAAGGACTACGTGACGGCCGCGCTTGGCTACGGCGCTCCGTCGACGCTGATCTGGCAGGCGCCTGACTGGGTCCGTCCCGCGTGCGGCAGCCAACGGTACGAGCGAGTCGCCGGCGAATACAAGCCGCGCGACGAGGTGTGCGGCCTGCCCCGGTTCCACGACGGAGACCACGGCAACTACCAGCCCGACACGAGGAAGTGCGAGGGCTGCGACCTCTCGTACGTCGAGCACTACGCCAAGCGCGACGAGAGCGGCTACACGCACAGCTGGGAGCCGACGTCATGACCTCCTTCCTCGAGAACCCCGCCGACTACCTCGGCGAGTCCGTGACCGTACGGCACGCCCTTGTCGGCGACCGGGGCATCAAGGTCTGCGACTGCGACGAGGTGTGCGCCTCACTCGTCATCGCCGATGGTCCGTTGGCCGGCCGGGATGTTCGGGACCCGTGGGACCCGCCGTACCAGCCCCGCCACGACTACGCGGTTCCCGGCTACCCGTACCTGGTGTACGTGAGCGGTATCAGGGTGGAGGTGACCCGGTGAACGCCCAGGAGTCGAAGACGTACGCGCTGGCTGTCGGCGCCCGGCTGCGTCAGGTCCGGCGGGAGCGGGGCCTGTCGCTGATGCGCATCGAGCAGAAGACCGACGGCCACTTCAAGGCCGTGGTGATCGGCTCGTACGAGCGCGCTGACCGGGCGGTGACGGTGCAGCGACTGGCGGAGTTGGCCGCCGAATGTGCGCCGCCGCGGCGGTTCCTTGTCGCCATCCTTCGCCAGTTCGCGCGCCAGCCAGCCGGAGACTTCGGCGTCGTAAGCGGAGGTGCGGGCGTAAGCGATCTGGGCCAGCTTGCGGCGATGCTTAAGCGTCGTCGCGCCCTTGTTAGCGTCTAGTTCGGCCAGCACCCCGGCATAGTCTTCGGGGTCGACCACCACCGTCACATAATCGTGGTTCTTCGATGCCGCGCGGATCATCGCCGGCCCGCCGATGTCGATGTTCTCCACCGTCTCCTCATAGCTCGCGCCTTTGGCGACGGTGGCTTCGAACGGATAGAGATTGGAGACCAGCAGATCGATCCCCTCGATGGCGTGATCCTTCATCGCCTTGGCGTGTTCGGGATTGTCCCGCACGCCCAGGAACCCGCCATGGATCTTCGGGTGCAGCGTCTTCACGCGGCCATCCATGATTTCGGGAAAGCCGGTGACCTCCGAAACGTCGATCACTTTCAGTCCCGCATCGCGCAACGTCTTGGCCGTTCCGCCGGTGGAGATGAGTTGGACGTTGCGATTGGCAAGCGCGGTGGCGAATTCGACGAGGCCTGCTTTGTCGAAAACGGAAAGCAGCGCGCGACGGATCGGGCGAAGGGTCATGGCGGCGAGGGTGCGAGGTTTCGCCCGGTCTTACGTCCCGCATGCCCAAAAGAGAAGGGTTCGGGATGCCTCAGGGCCGATTCGCGTGAAGAACGCTGTGGATCGAGGTGGTTAGCGTCTCCAGATCCGCGTCGTCGATGGTCAGGGCGGGGGTCAGATAAACAATATTGCGGAACGGCCGCACCCAGACGCCCGCGTCCACCAGCCGCTGCTTCAGCGCGTTCATGTCTCTGATTCCGTCAAGTTCCACCACGCCGATGGCGCCGCGAACGCGCACATCCTTCACGCCGGGCAGGCCGAGACAGGGGCCAAGTCCGTGGGTCAGCTTCTTGGCGATTTCGGCCGATTGCAGCAACCGCGGTTCGCTCTCGAACAGGTCGAGCGAGGCGTTCGCCGCGGCGCAGGCCAGCGCATTGCCCATATAGGTCGGCCCATGCATCAGCGCGTGGCCGGGATCGTCGCTCCAGAACGCCTCGAATATCTTCGTCGTCGCCACCGTCGCCGCCAGCGGAAGCGTGCCGCCGGTCAGCCCCTTTCCAAGCGTGATGATGTCCGGCGCGATTTGTGCCGTCTCGAACGCGAACATCGTACCCGTGCGCCCGAACCCGGTGAAGATTTCATCGAGGATCAGAAGCACGCCGTGCTTGTCGGCGAGCTTGCGCAGGCGCGCCAGACACATCTCGTCATGGAACACCATGCCGCCCGCGCCCTGCACCAGCGGTTCCACCAGTATGCCCGCGATCTGTTCGGCATGTTGGCCAAGAAATTGATCGAGCCGCGCCTCGCTTTCATCGTCGCGCGGCAGGTCGGCGATGAAATGTTCGGGCAACACGCCGGTGAAGAGCGAATGCATTCCTTCTTCGGGATCGCACACCGCCATCGTGGCAATGGTGTCGCCGTGATAGCCACCCTTGAACGCAAGGAATTTGGTGCGCCCGCGCACGCCCTGGTTCAGCCAGTATTGCGTGGCCATCTTCATCGCCACTTCCACGGCAACCGATCCGCTGTCGCTGAAGAATACCCGCGTCAGTTGTTCCGGCAGTAGATCGCAAAGCCGCCTGGCAAGCGTTAGCGCCTGTTCGTGGACCAAGCCGCCCAACATTACATGCGGCATCGCCTCAAGCTGCTTCCGCACGGCCGCCCGGATATGCGGATGGTTGTAGCCGTGACAGGCCGTCCACCACGACGCGATCCCGTCCACCAACTCGCGCCCATCGGCGAGCGTGATGCGCGTGCCATTGGTCTTCGCGGCGGCGAGCGGCGGCGAGGCCGTCTTCATCTGGGTATAGGGCAGCCAGATATGCTTCAGGCCGTCGTCGTACCAGGCGGGATTTTTGCTCATCGAAGCGGAAACGCTTCAGATCGCCATCGGGTTCATGCCGAGCTTGGCGAGCAATTGGCGATCCTGGTCCTGTTTTGGATTGGCCGTCGTAAGCAGCTTCGGACCATAGAAAATGGAATTCGCGCCCGCGATGAAGCACAGCGCCTGCGCTTCCTCCGACATGTTCTCGCGGCCCGCCGACAAGCGCACCATGGATTTCGGCATGGCAATGCGTGCACCCGCGATTGTGCGGACGAAGTCGAGCGGATCGAGCGACTGGCCTTGGGAGACCGGCGTGCCCTCGACCTGCATCAGCATGTTGATCGGCAC
>CAZTCU010000328.1:0-3373 GCA_964612235.1 uncultured Rhizobium sp. | reverse complement strand
CGACCTGCCGCAATCGCCTCTTTTCTTTGGCGAAGAGAAGGTGATCTTCGGCTAGTCCCCGTCAGTCGTGGCAACGGCTTGGCGCGCAAACAGCGCCCGACGGCCTTCGACCAATTGCCAACCTGCCAAACACGGCGCGCCGATGAGGAAATCGCGCGCACGCCGCACGAGCGAAAATGCCAAAGCCACGCCCGGCGGGATGCCGAACATCGCGCACAGAGCCACATAGGCCGCTTCCTGCACGCCGACGGCTCCCGGAATAAAGAAGGCAAAGGTGCGAAGACCCGTAAACAGACTGTCGATCACGCAGGCTTCCGCCAATCCGATGGGCGACCCCATCATGCGGAAAGCAATCCACGCTTCTGCGGCGCCGAGCGCCCAGGCGATGAAGTGCAACGCGAACGCTGCCATCGCGCGACCGTCCCTGGCCAACACGCGCGAAATCATTGCGCGTGTTTCATTTGGTTCGCCCAGCTGCAGGACGGGCCAACGCTGCGCCATCCGCATGGCGAGACGCTCCAGCGCTCTGCGGCTTCGGTCACGAAAGATCGCCGCAAGCGCGAGCAAGCCACCGCTTATCGCGACGCCCGCCAGTACCGGGGCAAAATAATCGCTTTGCTGCTTGAGCATTGCCAACAGCGCAAGTCCGATCAGGATGTAGGGTAGCTTGGCCGCCAACTCCACAACGAGATCAACGACCGTAGAGATCGCCGCGAAAAATCCAGGTACGCCGGAAAGCGCCAACGCGCGCGCGCCAAAGACGTAACCGCCGACCTGCGAGAATGGCAGCACCTCAGCGGCGCCGTCGCGCACCAGTCGCGCCCAGATAAATTTGCGGGCCGTGGCTCCCGCGAGATCTCTGCCAAGCGACCACCATGCAAGGCCGAGAAAGACGGCAACAGGAAGATGTGCCGCAACAACGATAGCAAGCCCGCGGAAACCCAGCGTCGTCCAGGCTGCTGCAATGGGAGCCGTTCCGAAATGCACCAGCAACCAGCCGAGCACCGCCAGTCCGGCTGCAAACGCCAGTGTGCCAAGAAATTTCATGCGGGCGTCAATGCCCGCGGGTTGTCCGCGCGCGCTTTCCATTCGCTTTCGATCCCGAATGCCGTCATGTAGGGCCGGAACTGCTCCTGCAACGCGACAGCATCAAGGCCCGACTCTCCGAAGTCGTACCGGTTGACACCATAACCGCCGCGCGGCGTGTCGCGGATGAATTCTTCGATAAGGGAACGCGCCTTTGCCGTGAACGGCAGACCGAAATGGGCGTAGAGAGCCGACACCGTACTCAACGGATCGGCGATCAATGACCGGTAGTGAACGTGATGGATATAGTCCCTGGTCTCCGCATCGGAGACGATCAATCCAGCGCCTTCCACCCAACGCTCACTGACCTGTTGGCCGATCTGATGGCGGTCGAGCTTCCGGGTAAAAGGCGCGCGTAACAGTTCGGTCAGTTTGGCCACGGAAGCCAGTACGCTCAACGGGTCCCGGTGAACGAACACGAAGCGCGCATCCGGATAAACCTGCTTGATTGCCCCGAGCGTGAACACATGGTCCGGGCATTTGAGCACCCATTGCCCCCTGCCCACCTGGTGCTGGAGGTGTTGCAAAAAACGTTTGTGGAAACGAAAGGCCGCGAGATGCCCTTCGGCGATCAGCCATTGCTGGTATGACGGCACGAAATGCGTGGTGTCGAAGCGAAGGCTTTGGAAGACATGAGCGGTGATCTCGGTGCATTCCTGGGGCGTGGCGGCTGCCAAGGGATGAAGCGATTCAACCCCGGGCGACAGTTTTTCGAACATGCGGAACTGCCGATCGACGCGCGCTGCACGCCCATCCCGCCGTGCATCTTGCGCCAGCGGATAGGGATAGATTGTCTGCCATGACAGCGGTACCCGATTGGCGGGGTCCTGCGCCAAAAGGGAATGCAGGAATGTGGTGCCGCTACGCGGAAGTCCCGTGATGAAAATCGGGGCCTCGATTTTCTCGTCTATAATGGAGGGCGATTTTTCTTCTTCCTCTTCCAATCGCAGCAGATTGGCAAGGAAGCGCGCGATGTCCCACTTCACGGCGAGGCTGCCGAACACGCTGAGATCGGCTTCTTCGTTGTAGGATTTCAACAGCACCTGCAACGGCCGCAGGAAAGAAAGATCGCAAAACTTGCGGCCGGCACGCCTTTCCGCGTCCGCGATCAATGTCTCGGCGCTTAGTGTGCGCGGACGAAATCCTATCGCGTCGGCGGTGACGTCGGCCGCTTTCATCAGACGCGACAGGATCGTCGTCATTAGATGTCCGCGAAACACCGCACTTCGTTGGCGGCCCCCGGCGTGGTCAGCGCACCATAACGCGCCGCCCCGACGTTCTGGGCATAGCGCCACAAAGCGCCCGATCCGAAGGCTGCCGCTTTCGGCTTCCACGCTTTCTTGCGCTCGGCCATCTCGGCATCGGAAACTTCAACATCCATCGTGCCCTTATCGGCGTCGATGGTGATGATGTCGCCGTCCTTCAACAGGCCGATAGGTCCCGCTTCCATCGCTTCCGGACCCACATGGCCAACGCAAAGTCCGCGCGTGCCGCCCGAGAAACGCCCGTCCGTGACAAGCGCGATGTTTTCTACTCCCTGACCATACAGGGCGGCGGTGGTCGACAGCATTTCACGCATGCCCGGCCCTCCCTTGGGGCCTTCGTAACGGATGACGATGACGTCGCCTTCCTTGTAGTTGCGCGCCTGCACGGCGGCGAACGCATCCTCTTCGCAGTCGAAAACGCGCGCGGGGCCCCGGTGATGCAGGTGTTTCAAACCGGCGATCTTCACGATGGCGCCTTCCGGCGCGAGATTGCCGCGCAGACCAACAACGCCGCCAGTTGCCGCGAGCGGATTGTCGTAGGCGCGCATGACCTTCTGGTTGGGATTGAACTTCACGTCCTTCAGATTCTCGGCAATCGTCTTGCCGGTGACGGTCATGCAAGATCCGTCGATGTACCCGCCATCGAGCAAGGTGCGCATCAGCATCGGCACGCCGCCTGCTTCCCACATATCCTTGGCGACATATGCGCCGCCCGGCTTGAGAGACGCGAGATAGGGCGTACGCCGGAAAATGTCGGCAACGTCGAACAGATCGAATTTGATGCCGGCTTCGTTCGCCATTGCAGGCAGGTGAAGCGCTGCGTTGGTCGATCCGCCGGTGGCGGCCACCACCGCAGCGGCGTTTTCGAATGCCTTGCGCGTGCAGATGTCGCGCGGGCGGATGTTCTTCGCCAATAGCTCCATCACCGCCTGGCCTGCCATCAACGCGAAATCGTCGGGCGAAAGGATTTCGGCGGGTGGGCCGGATGAATGGGGAAGCGCCAGTCCGATCGCTTCGGCGAC
>CAZTCU010000327.1:1473-3379 GCA_964612235.1 uncultured Rhizobium sp. | reverse complement strand
CGATGACCTTCTGGGCGGCAGACCTAGCTTCGGCCTCGTCCATCTGCTTGGGCATGAATTCCCGGATGATCGCGATTTCCTCGCGCTCCGAGGCCGCCAGTTCCGGGCGGTTGCCCTTGTCATAGGTTTCCGCCGATTCCTCGCGTTGCTTGATCATCTTGGCGAGCAGCGAAAGAATCTCGTCGTCGCCCAAAAGCTCGCGGCTGTCTTCAGTGCGGTTGGCGATGTCGCGGTCCTTCAGCGCCGCGAGCACAAGCCGCAAGGTGGCCACGCGCTTCTTGTCGGCCGCCTTCATGGCGGTTTTCATCTGGTCGTTGAATTGCTCGCGCAGGCCCATGATTTGCCTCTTTTGCCGTTTGGGGCGGCGAATTTAGGCGAGGCGGCCGCACTTTCCAAACGCTCCACAAGCATAGGAAATCTGCCGCAGAATCGCGGCTTGACCCCACCCGGTCACATTCCTATTTTCCGCCAAATTCGAGGCCCCCATGACCGACGCCCCTGCCCCCACCGCCGCAAAGCCGGCGGCGACGTTTTCGCGTGGCAAACCGACCGCTTTGCTGGTTCTGGCCGATGGAACCGTGTTCGAGGGGCAGGGTTTCGGTGCGGAAACCGCGAGTGTGGGCGAAGTCTGCTTCAACACCGCGATGACGGGGTATGAGGAGATCCTCACCGATCCGTCCTATGCGGGCCAGATCGTGGCTTTCACCTTCCCGCATATCGGCATTGTGGGCACCAACAACGAAGACGTGGAATCGCTGACGCCCGCCGTGCGCGGGATGATCGTGCGCGCCGATGCCGAACATCCGTCGAATTATCGCGCCATCTCCGCGCTCGACCGCTGGCTCAAGTCGCACAACATCGCGGCGATTGCGTGCATCGACACGCGCAGGCTGACGAGCGTGATCCGCGAAAAAGGCATGCCGCATGGCGTGGAGGTGCATTCGCCAAGCGGAAAATTCGACGTGGACGCTCTCGTCAAACAGGCCCGCGGCTTTCCGGGATTGGTGGGCCTTGATCTCGCCAAGGATGTGACCGCGCGCCAGAGCTACAAATGGGATGAGACGCCCTGGGCCTGGAACAAGGGCTATGGCACGGAAAGCTCGCCCACCTGGCGCTGCGTGGTTCTCGATTACGGTGTGAAGCGCAACATCCTGCGCCTGCTTGCCGGACAAGGCGCGGACATCACGGTCGTGCCTGCCAGCACCTCGCTCGAAGACGTGCTGCGTTACCGGCCGCATGGCGTGTTGCTGTCGAACGGGCCCGGCGATCCGGCGGCGACGGGCGAATACGCCATCCCGGTCATCAAAGGCCTCGTTGAATCAAACGTGCCGGTGTTCGGCATCTGTCTCGGCCATCAGATGCTGGGGCTCGCGCTCGGCGGACAAACCAAGAAGATGAGCCAAGGCCATCACGGCGCGAACCATCCGGTGAAGGATCTCGAAACCGGCAAGGTCGAGATCGTATCGATGAACCACGGTTTCACGGTGGACCGCGAGAGCTTTCCAAAAGGTGTGAAAGAGACTCATGTCTCGCTGTTCGACGGCACCAATTGCGGATTGCGCGTGGACGGCAAGCCGGTGTTCAGCGTGCAATACCACCCCGAAGCCTCGCCCGGCCCGATGGATAGCCACTATCTGTTCGAACGCTTCTCGAAGGCGGCGAAGGCTTACGCGGGCTGATCGTTCAGCCGCCATGGCGGATCGAGACGGTTTTTGCCGGCATAGTAGAGACAAAGCTTCACGCCTGCAGGATCGGTGAGCCAGGCTTCGCGCCACAGCCAGCTTTGGTCGACTGGATCGCTGTCGAACACGATCCCTTTGGCTTTCAGCGTTGCCACACGCGCATCGAGGTCTTCGCACTCGAAATAGACATGCGGCCCGCGCTCGACGCCTTCCACATTGTCGGT
>CAZTCU010000327.1:0-1373 GCA_964612235.1 uncultured Rhizobium sp. | reverse complement strand
CCGAGGAAAACAAATCCGCCGCTCTCATGTGGATATAGCGAGCCGCCGAAATGCTGCGTGCCCGTCTGCTTTTCGAAATAGGGATGGCCGTGTTCTTCGCCGATGCGGCAGGTGAACCACGAATAGACCACCACCGGCGCCATGCCGCCGAGCTTGATGGTGCGGCAGCGCCATGTGCCTTTCAACGAGGCGATTGGAACGGCGTGTGAATTGCGATTGAGCACGGCACGCGCGGCAGCGAGATCTTTTTCGGAAGCACCTTGCGCGTACTGCATGGCGTTGGCGCGGGCTTCATCCAGATGTGAGAGGCGTTCGGCGTCGTAAGGCGAGGCGCGATCCTGCCAGGCGGCAAAGGCCGGTGTGGCACAGACAATCAGCGCCGCGGCAAGCTTAAGAAGCGGACCCTTGCCCATTTCCGTCTCCCTCGCCCGGTTCGGAACCGTTCTCGGGCGCGACCCAGCCTTTCAGATCCGCCGTCGGCGGCATGCCGACGACGTTGAAGCCGGCGTCGACAAAGTGAATCTCGCCCGTCACGCCTGCCGACAGATCGCTAAGCAAATAGAGTGCCGAGCCGCCCACATGGTCGAGCTCGATGTTCTTTTTGAGCGGCGCATGCGCCTTGTTCCACTTGAACACCATGCGCGCGTCGCCGACGGCGGCACCGGCCAGAGTGCGCATCGGCCCCGCCGAAATCGCATTAACCCTTATGCCGTCGCGCCCCAGATCGGCCGCGAGATAGCGCACGCTCGCTTCCAGCGCGGCTTTCGCCACGCCCATCACGTTGTAATTCGGGGTCACGCGCGTGGCGCCGATATAGCTGAGCGTGATCATCGCGCCGCCTTCATGGCCCGTATCGGTCGACATCAGCCGCGCGGCGCGCTGTGCGACGGCGGTGAAGGAATAGCAGGAAATGCTGAGCGTACGGCTGAAATTGGCGCGCGTGGTATCGACGTAACGGCCCTTCAATTCGTTGCGGTCGGAATGGGCGATGGCATGCACGAGGAAATCGAGCTTGCCCCATTCCTTTTTTAGGGTGTCGAAAACCGTGTCGAGGTCTTCGTCGTTTTCGACGTCACCGGGCATCACGAGCTTGGCGCCGATGGATGCCGCGAGCGGCTTCAGCCGCTTGGCTTGCGCGTCGCCCTGATACGTAAACGCCACTTCCGCACCATTGGCGGCGAGCGTGCGCGCGATACCCCAGGCAATCGAATGATCGTTGGCGACCCCCATCACGAGGCCGCGTTTGCCGCGCATCAATCCTGTGGCTTCTGCCATTCTATCCTCGCCGCTGTGCCGTTCCGGTACAGTCATTGTGCCGATTGCTTACGCATCGAGCTTTTGGAAAAGCAGGCTCGCATTGGTGCCGCCGAACC
>CAZTCU010000326.1:0-3382 GCA_964612235.1 uncultured Rhizobium sp. | reverse complement strand
GCCCTGCGCATGCATGGCCATCGCAATGTGCTGACCATCGACGGTGAAGCCGATCTGGCCGCAACCGTTGCGCCCCATCTCAAACCGGGCGGCGCCATCGTTCTGCTGGGCGCGGGTTCGATTTCGGCCTGGGCCCACAATCTGGAAGCAGCGTTGAAAGCGGGGGAGGGCAAATCGTGATGAACCCCCGCATTTCACCCGATCTGCCGCCGGTGCGCGGCACTTACATAGAAAACGCGCCGCTCAAGGATCTCGTCTGGTTCCGCGCGGGCGGTGAAGCGGAGATATTGTTCCGCCCTGCCGATGCGAACGATCTCGCTGCTTTCCTTTCCGCGAAGCCGGAAGGCCTGCCCGTCAGCGTCATCGGCGTCGGCTCCAACCTTCTGGTGCGCGACGGCGGCATTCCCGGGGTGGTCATCCGCCTGCCCGCCGCGTTCGGCAAGGCGACCGTCGAGGGCAACCGTATCCGCGCCGGTGCTGCCGCACTTGATGCGAACGTCGCCCGTCTTGCCGCCGACAAGGGCATCGCCGGTCTCGAATTCCTGCGCGGCATCCCCGGCACCATCGGCGGCGCGCTGCGCATGAACGCCGGATGCTATGGCAGCGAGATCAAGGACGTTCTGATCGAAGCCACGGCGCTCGATCGCCACGGCAATCTCGTCAAGCTCACGCGCGCGGATATGGGCTTCACCTATCGCAAGAGTGCGCTGCCCGACGATTACATCTTCATCGAAGCCGTGTTCGAAGGCGCGCGTGGTGCGCCGGACGATATTCGCGCCCGCATGAACAAGCTGGTGGAAGACCGCGAGGCCTCCCAGCCCGTCAAGACCAAGACCGGCGGTTCCACCTTCAAGAACCCGGAAGGCCACAAGGCGTGGCAGTTGATCGACGAAGCCGGATGCCGTGGCCTGAAGCGCGGCGATGCGCAGGTCTCCGAGAAACATTGCAATTTCCTCATCAACACCGCCGAGGCCAAGGCCGCCGACATCGAGGGGCTGGGCGAAGAGGTTCGCACCCGCGTCAAGGCGAAGTCGGGCGTGACACTCGAATGGGAAATCAAGCGCGTCGGAATCCCGGAGAAGGCCGAATGAAAAAAGTCGCCGTGCTCCTGGGCGGGTTGTCCGCCGAACGCGAAGTGAGCCTGGTGTCGGGGCGCGCCTGCGCGAAGGCTTTGCGCGAGGAAGGTTTCGACGTGGTCGAGATCGACGCCCGCGAGAATCTCGAAACCCAACTCCTCGCCGCCAAGCCGGACGTGGTGTTCAACGCGCTGCATGGCCGGTGGGGCGAAGATGGCTGCGTTCAGGGCGTGCTGGAACTTTTGCGGATTCCCTACACCCATTCGGGCGTGCTCGCCTCGGCCCTCGCCATGCACAAGCAGCGCGCCAAGGATGTGTTCGCCGCCGCAGGTCTTCCCATCGTGAATTCGCTCGTCGCCGACCGGCGCGAAGCGGGCAGTCGCCACCTGATGGAGCCGCCCTATGTGATCAAACCGGTCAACGAAGGCTCCAGCGTCGGCGTCTATATAATAAGGAAGGGCGACAACCGTCCGCCCGCCGAACTCGGCAGCGATACCTGGCAGCTCTCCGACCTGATGATGGTCGAAGAATATGTGCCGGGCCGCGAACTGACCGTCGCGGTGATGGGGGGAAGAGCGCTCGCCGTCACCGAGATCGTTCCGAAGACCGCCTTCTACGATTACGAAGCCAAATATGCCGAAGGCGGCTCCGCCCATGTCATCCCGGCGAACGTTCCGCCCGAGATTGCCGAAAAAGCGATGCGCATTGCCGAAAAAGCGCATGAAATTTTGGGCTGCAGGGGAGTCAGCCGCGCGGATTTCCGGTATGACGATTCGGGGACGAATCGCAGACTGATTCTCTTGGAAGTAAACACACAGCCGGGAATGACTCCCACCTCGTTGGTACCGGAGCAGGCATCCTTCTGTGGATACGGCTTTGGGGCCTTGGTGCGCTGGATGGTGGAGGATGCCTCATGCGATCGGTGAGCGCCGCCGCCAAGGCATCCCGCTCGCGCGCGCAGACCGCGCGGCGTGCGGCGCCACCCGTTTCGCGCGCCACGTCGGCCAAGAAGAAGGCCGCGCGATCCGATGGCGACGCACCGCTCTGGCTGCGCATCCTGAAATCGCCGTTGAAGCTGATCGGCATCCGCCGCCCGGTCCTGATCGCGACCCTGGTTCTCGCCGCGCTGACCGTGATCGCCGCGGTCATCGCCAGTGGCGTGATCGGGCGCACCATCGACGCCGCCGAACGTGGTCTCGGTGTGCTCTCCGCCGAGGCGGGTTTCGGAATCTCCAAGGTCCATCTCGTCGGTGCGCAGCGCACCTCTCCGCAGCTGGTTCTCACCACGCTGGGTTTCCATCTGGGACAGTCGATCTTCGGCGCCGATGTGCACGCCGCCCGCGACCGGCTGATGTCGCTCGACTGGATCAAGAGCGCGGAAGTCCGCCGCCGCTATCCCGACGACATCACCGTAACGGTGATCGAGAAAAAGCCCTTCGCCCTGTGGAGCGACTCGTCCGGCCATATCTGGGTGATCGAACGCGACGGTTCGCTCATCACCGACCAGGGTTACGAACAGTTCCTCAAGCTGCCGCATTTCATCGGCACCGGCGCGCCGCACGGTGCGGCCGAGATCGTCGATGCGCTGCCCGGTCACCGCGCGGTCATCGCACGGCTCAAAGGGATGCAGCGGGTGGGCGAGCGCCGCTGGAACCTGGTGCTCGACAACGGCGTGGTGGTTCAGCTTCCGGAAAAGGGCTGGAAGAAGGAACTGAACACGCTCGAAAGCCTGATTGTCGACAAAGGCATTCTCGAACGCGACGTGACGCAGATCGATCTGCGTTCGCCGACGACGTATTTCTTTCTGCTCAAGAGTGGGAACAAACAGCAGGTTGAGAGGGGGAAATCTGCCTGATGGGCGAGACGGTTCGTATGCGCACAGGCAATGCTGAACAGGTCGGCTACCGCACCGGATTGGTGGCGGCGCTCGACGTTGGCTCGTCGAAAGTCGTGTGCCTGATCGGCCGCGCAGAGCCCGGACAGTTGCGCGTGCTGGGCGCGGCGTTGCGGGAATCCCAGGGCATCAAGGCGGGCACGGTGACGAGCCTCGACCTTGCCGAAGAATCCATCCGCGATGCGGTGGCGGCGGCGGAAAACCACGCCGACGCGCGCATCCAGAACGTCGTCATCGGCATCAATTGCGGCCAGCCCGTTAACATTACCTCGCGAAATGTGATGACGCTCGACGGCGCGCTGGTGACCGACGCCCATCTGCGCGCGCTGCTCGCCGACGGCCGCGCGAAGTGCACGCGCGAAGGTTATGAGATTATTCAATCCGCGCCGACTGCCTATGTGGTCGATGAAGC
>CAZTCU010000325.1:0-3396 GCA_964612235.1 uncultured Rhizobium sp. | reverse complement strand
GGCCCACCCTCGCGCGCGATGGCGGGTTTCAGCTCCTCCAATTCGATGAAATTGTCGGCCTGGCGGCGCAGATCGTCCGAGACCATGGGCGGCTGGGTGCGGATGGTAGAGACCACGCTTACGCGGCGGCCTTTGCGTTGTGCGGCTTCCACCAGACGCCGGAAATCCCCGTCGCCGGAGAAGATCACGATGTGGTCCACCTGATCGGCCATTTCCATCACGTCGATGGCGAGTTCGATGTCCATGTTGCCCTTCACGCGGCGGCGGCCCTGCGTGTCGGTGAATTCCTTGAGCGGCTTGGTGACGACCGAGAACCCGTTGTAGTCGAGCCAGTCCACCAGCGGACGGAGAGGGGAGAATTCCTGATCCTCGGCGACGGCGGTGTAGTAGAACGCGCGCACCAGGATGCCCTTGCGGGCAAAAAGTTCCAGCAGGCGTTTATAGTCTATATCGAACTGAAGACCCTTCGCGGCCCCATACAAATTCGCGCCATCGATGAAGAGCGCCAGCTTTTCCTGCGGATAGAACAACATCAAAAACCTCCACGCATATGAACCGTTTACGACAAATCCCCTCTAACAATCGCTTCTTTTATGCCATCCTTTCCGTTCCAAACAACCGCCGTCCAATTACGGCTTCGTGATATCGAAACGCAATTTATGATCTTGATCGCGCTCGGCGCAAATCTTCCTTTCCGAGGCTCGTTTCCTGCGGAAACCTTGCGCGCCGCGCTTGCAACTTTAAGTGAGAACGGGGTGAAGCCGGTGAAAGTTTCCAGCTTCTTCGAAACACCCGCCTGGCCGGACCCGTCCGAGCCCGCTTTTATGAATGCAGTCACGGCGGTCGAAACGTCTCTGAATCCGGCGACACTGATGCACACGCTGCATGAAATAGAATCCATGTTCGGCCGCGTGCGTGGGAAGGCAAACGCGCCGCGCACGCTCGATCTCGATCTTCTCGATTACGATGGGCGCGTCCAGAGCGGGCCGCCGCAACTTCCGCATCCGCGAATGGTCGGCCGCTCTTTCGTATTATTGCCGTTGCAGGAGGTCGCGCCGGGCTGGCGTCACCCGGTTTCGGGCCTCTCGGTCGAGCAACTCGTGGCTGCGCTCGAGCCTGTCGGCGATGCTTTACATCGTACGGAAAAGTTTTGATTTGACAGGAAGTTAGGCAAGAGTTTCCATTGGTAACTGAAGGGGTGACGCCAGAGGAGATACTCCGATGCGCTCGTCACGACTTCGCGTATTCCCCAACACACAATCCGATACCTATCGCACGCCGCGACTTCCTGGCTTGAATGCGATGTTTGTATTCGTCGCCGTATCTGCGGCTGCAATTGCGCCCGCCTATGCAGCGCCGATCCAGGTCATCAATCTCGTCACGGACGATCAGTCGGCGAATTCCGCACAAACAACCGATCCCGATCTCGTCAATGCGTGGGGAGTTTCCTACCTGCCGACCGGACCGTTCTGGGTTTCGGACAATGGAACAGGAGTCACGACGCTCTACAAGGTCGATCCGTCAACGAACGCGACAACCAAACTCGGGCTTACTGTAACGATTCCGGGGGACGGCAGCATCACGGGGCAAACGGCAAATCCGGATTTTGCCAGCGGTTCTTTTGGAGGAAACCTTTTCGTGTTCGTTAGCGAAGACGGAACGATTTCCGGGTGGCGCAGCTCGCTCGGCACGACAGCCGAAGTTCTACAGGTCGGTTCCGATGCCAATATCTATAAGGGCACGACGTTCGCGAGCGTCGGCGGACACAGTTATGTGTATTCGGCCAACTTCCGCGCAGGAACAATCGACATTCTGAAGGGTGATGGTGCTGCGCCCGATCTCTCAGGCAACTTCACCGACCCAACCCTTCCGGCGGATTATGCGCCCTTCAATGTCCAGAACATCGGCGGCACGATTTATGTGACTTATGCCCAGCAAAATGCGGACAAGGATGAGGAAGTCGAAGGTGCGGGCCTCGGTATTGTCGACGCTTTCGATGCCAACGGCAATTTCATCGCGCGCATTGGCAGCGGAGGGACGCTGAACGCACCGTGGGGTCTGGCATTGGCGCCCGCGAGTTTCGGCGCCATTGCGGGCGATCTCCTGGTGGGGAATTTCGGTGACGGTTCGATCAACATCTTCGATCTGTCCACCGACACGTTTATCGGTTTGCTGACGGACGGGAACGGCAATCCCATCGTGATTGATGGCCTATGGGCGTTGATGGCAGGCAACGGCACGCTCGCGGGCAACTCCAATTCAATTTATTTCTCGGCGGGGCCGGGAGGCGAGAGCCATGGTCTGTTCGGAGTGCTCGCTCCGGCGCCCGAGCCCTGGACGATGCCGCTTTTGCTAGCGGGCTTTTGCATGATCCTTTTCATGCAATGCCGCAGAGTGATGGCATAAAATTTTTTTCATCGACGGCGGCGCCTTCGTGGCGCCGCCGTTTCTTTTGTCGTTGATGACCCCGTCGCAAACTTTCATATGATGCTCCTCATTCCGCCCGAGCGGGCGAGGGGAGAGTAAATGGCGTCGTCAATAGATTGGAGACATGCAAGTTCCTTCATCGTCCCTGTGCTGGTTTTCCTGCTCATCCTCCGCCGCTCCTTGCGCGAGCGGAAGGTGCGTACCACGCGCATGTGGCTCTACCCGGTTATTCTGGGAGCGGCTGCGCTCTACACGATGGCGCACGAACCTTTACCGGGCCCGGCGGCGATCGCGAGCTTCATTGGCGCGGCGATAGCAGGTGCGGGCCTCGGTTATCTGCGGGCGCGCCACCAGCAATTCACGCTCGATCCGGCGACCGGCGAGATTTCTTCCAAGGCGACCCCTCTCGGCACGATCCTGATCGGCGCATTCTTCGTTGTGCGTTTCGGTCTCGAATTCTTCGCCCATGCGCGCGATGTTCCCCACGCTTTGGGTCTGCAGCGGGCCACCGACGCGGGCTTGATCTTCTCTTTTGCCCTCTTGGTGGCGCAGCGCTGGGAAATCCTGCGGCGGGCAAAGGCGCTTCGGGCGGCGGAACTGCCTGCCAATACAGGCCCCTGATCCTGACGGGCGGCTTGCTGTTCCGGGTGCGTTTGTATAGCTTCCGC
The DNA here is from genome assembly GCA_964612235.1 of uncultured Rhizobium sp. Lineage (GTDB taxonomy): Bacteria > Pseudomonadota > Alphaproteobacteria > Micropepsales > Micropepsaceae > Rhizomicrobium. The sequence continues at coordinate 301 of CAZTCU010000325.1, read as the reverse complement.
CGCCTCCCCCGAAGCTGCGCCGTAAGAGTCTGCGCTAAGCCTTTGGGATATAAGGGAAAAGGATTTCCGAATGGCCCGCGTTACGGTTGAAGATTGCGTCGACAAGGTCCCAAACCGGTTCGATCTGGTACTGCTGGCCGGTTATCGCGCCCGCGCGCTGTCGGGCGGGGCGGAAACGCTGGTGGACCGCGACCGCGACAAGAACCCGGTCGTCGCCCTGCGCGAGATCGCAGCCAAAGAACTGAAGCCGGAAGACATCAAGGAGGACTACATCAAGTCTCTCCAGAAGCACGCCGAGGTC
>CAZTCU010000324.1:0-3400 GCA_964612235.1 uncultured Rhizobium sp. | reverse complement strand
CGCGCGGGCGCACGCTTCATCAACAGCACCATGATGGTGACGCTATTGGGCGCCGCCGTCTCCGATGGCCTGGAAGACGGCCGAGTGGTCAGCGGCGTCGGCGGCCAATATGATTTCTTCGCGCAGGCCTTCGCGCTGCCCGATGCGCGCGCCATCCTCACGCTCAACGCCACGCGCGGCCATGGCAAACGCACAACCTCGAACATCCGCTGGTCCTACGGCCACCAGACCATTCCGCGCCATTTGCGCGACGTGGTGGTCAGCGAATACGGCGTCGCCGACCTGCGCGGTTGCAGCGATGCGCAGGTGATCGCGTCGCTGCTCAACATCGCCGATTCACGCTTTCAGGACGATCTGCTGCGAAAGGCCAAGGACGCGGGCAAGCTCGCCAAATCCCACGAAATTCCCGCCGCCCATCGCGAAAACACGCCAGACCGCATCGAACGCGCGCTCAAACCCTTCCGCGAAGCGGGCCATCTGCCCGCATTCCCCTTCGGCTGCGATTTCGATGAAACCGAGCAGCGCCTGATGCCTGCGCTCGAAAAGCTGCAAAGCGCATCCTCTTCGCCGCTTGCGCTGATGCGTCTGGCATTGCGCGGCATAGGCCGCGGCGAAGAGACGGCGCTGGCCCGCATGCAACTCGCCCGGCCCGCAAATATGCGGGATCGGCTCTACACATTGCTGTTACGGGCCGCATTGCGCGAGTGATTTGCGACCTTTTCCCGGCTAATCTCGTTCTCACAACAAATAGGAGGATGCTCATGGCGGGAAAATGGATCCTGGCGCTTTCGGGCGCGGCGCTGATCGCAAGTGCGGCTCTTGCCGCCGACACCGCATCGTTGCCGCCCAACATCGCCGCCGCCGTGAGCAATCCCCTGCGGCCGACGCAAGACACGCAACGCGACGCCAACCGCAAACCGGGAGAGGTTCTCGCCTTCGCCGGTGTGAAAGAGGGCGATCAGATCGCCGAACTCGTTCCCGGCGGCACGCCGAGAGGAGGTTATTTCACCCGCCTTCTCAGCAAGGCCGCCGGCAAGGCTGGCCACGTCTATGCCTTCTATCCCACGGAATTCGATGCGTTGCTCGCCAAGCTTAAAAGTTCGATACCGGGCGAAGATTCCAACTATCCCAACGTCAGCATCGTGCATCAGCCGCTGGCGAGTTTCACCGCGCCCGTGCCCCTCGACATCGTGTGGACATCGCAGAACTATCACGACCTGCACGATAGCTTTGCAGGCGGCCTCGATGTGGGGGCGCTCAACAAAGCCATATTCGCCGCGCTCAAGCCGGGCGGCATCTATCTCGTGCTCGATCATGCCGCGGCCGCGGGCTCCGGCTTGCGCGACACCGAAACGCTTCACCGCATCGATGAAGCCGCCGTGAAGAAGGAAGTCGAGGCGGCAGGCTTTGTGCTGGAAAGCGAAAGCGACGCCTTGCACAACCCGGCCAATCCGCATACCGCCGCGATCTTCGATCCGGCGATCCGCGGCCACACCGATCAATTCATCCTGAAATTCAGGAAGCCGAAATAGTGGTTGTTCCGATCTGGCCTGAAAAACTTGTCATGGCGCGCATTCGCGGGCCGTGACAATGGGCGATTTAAATTAATCCGCGTCTCTAGAACGTCAGACAAATCTTCCCGAAATGCGCCCCCGCCTGCATGCGTTCCAACGCAGCCGGCAATTCTTCCAGCTTGTAGGTCTTGTCGATCACCGGCTTCAGCTTCCATTTGTCGATGGCCGCCGCCATCGCCGCGAATTGCGCGCGGCTGCCCACGCTGATGCCGATCAGGCGCAGATTCTTGCTGAACAGCACCGGTATCATGATGTTCTCGGAAAAGCCGCCGAGCACGCCGATGATGACAATCGCCCCGCCCACGCGCGCCGCCGTCAGCGATTGCGGCAAGGTCTTCTCGCCGCCAACCTCGACCACCGCATCCACCCCACGCCCGCCGGTAAGTTCCAGCGCTTTCTTTCCCCATTCCGGCGTCGTGCGGTAATTGATGAGGTGATCGGCGCCCAGCGCCTTCGCGTGGGCCAGCTTCTCGTCGCTGCTCGACGTCGCGATCACCTTCGCGCCCATCGCGTGCGCGAATTGCAGCGCGAAGATCGAAACCCCGCCCGTGCCCTGCACCAGAATGGTGTCGCCCGCCTTGATCGGCGCTTCGTCCACGATGGCGCGCCATGCGGTCAACGCCGCGCACGGCAACGTCGCCGCTTCCTCGAACGATAGATGTGCGGGAAACGGATAAACGCCTTCCGCATCGATCAGCATATGTTCCTGCAACACGCCGGGAACGGAACCGCCCAATGCCCGATTGCGGCTTTCCGCCGTCACCGGCCCGTCCATCCAGCTTTGGAAGAAGAGGGGACACACGCGATCGCCCACTTTCACGCGAGCCACGCCGTCACCCACGGCTTCCACAACGCCCGCGCCATCCGAAAACGGGATCAGCGGAAGCGACGCCCCGCCCATGCCCTTGATGGTGATGAGATCGCGATAGTTGAGCGAGGCCGCCTTCATCCCCACCACGATCTGGCCTTTTCCGGGGGTGGGGCTGGGCTTTTCCACCAGCCGTAAATTCTCGATCCCGAACGAGTTTTCCAATTCCCACACGCGCATAGGGCTTTTCCGGTTTTGAATTTCGAGCCGCCATCAGAGGCCGCATGCGGCCACCGGTCAACGCGCTTTGCCTGCGCTCTCTCCTTATATATAGACGCAGGGCGCGCGCGCACGCGATGTTTCCGGCGGGAACCGGGCGGCCGTCCCCGGGAGCCCATGTTTCTTCTATCGCATCACGAAGTGGAGCAGTTGATCGAGGCCTATGGTTATGGGGTCGTGGTCGCGCTGAACTTCATCGAGAGTTTCGGCATTCCTGTGCCAGGCGAAACCGCGCTCGTCGCGTCGGCGGTCTATGCCGGCACCACGCACAATCTCAACATCTACCTTCTGGTGGGCACCACCATCCTGGGGACCCTCGTGGGCGATATCGTCGGGTTCCTGCTCGGCGGTTGGGTGGGCTTCTGGCTGCTCACCCACCACGGCAAATATGTCGGGCTGCACGAACGGCGCATCAAGCTCGGGCAATATCTCTTCCTGCGTTACGGCACTGCGATGGTGTTTATGGTGCGGTTCATTCCGCCGTTGCGCGGCCTGATCGCGTTTCTGGCGGGCGCGAACCAGATGAGCTGGCGGCGTTTCCTTTCTTCCGCCGTCAGCGGCAGTCTTCTGTGGGCCTCCATCTTCGGTTTCGGCCCCTATTGGCTGGGCAAGGCGGCGCATCATCTGGCGCGGCCGTTATGGATTTCGCTTCTGTGCGCCGCCGTGGTGCTGATCGTGGCTGCCGCAATTTTCATTCACCGCAACGAAGCCCGGCTGGAAGACGAAGCCGAAAAAGCGC
>CAZTCU010000323.1:0-3401 GCA_964612235.1 uncultured Rhizobium sp. | reverse complement strand
GCATCCGAACGCGCACCGCGCTACAGCTATGGCGGCGAGGGCAAGCTCGTCTTTACGCCGGAAAGTTCGGATTGGGTCTTCTCCGTCGGCATCCGCTACGGCCGCTCCAACGGAAGCAAGCATATCCATCAGCAATCGGTGAAGACGCAGTCCGTCGTCAATCCGAAGTATCAGTTCAATCCGACCGTTTACCCCACGCCCACCATCGTCGCGACAGCGCCCCGCTTCTTCGACAGCAAGGTGACCCACAACGAAAGTCACTTCGTGATGGATTTCCAGGCCGGCAGGGATGTGGGCCTGGGCCTGTTCGGCCGCGGGGGCTCGTCCACTTTCGGTTTTGGCGTGCGTGCCGCCGAATTCACCTATCGGCGTCATGTCGGCCTGATCTCGCGTCCCGATCCGGAAATCTACGAATACAAGATTGGTTTCTTCTCGCTTCCGATGACGCGCCACAACGATTTCTTTGGGTCGGCGGGTGATCGCGCCAGTTTCCACGGCATCGGCCCGTCCCTGACATGGAATGCGTCGGCTCAGATCGCGGGAAACGAGGATCAGGCGATCACCTTCGATTGGGGCTTGAACGGCGCGCTTCTGTTTGGCCGGCAGAAAGCCAAAGGCTCGCATCACGAGACGCAGAACTACTATCAGCAGAAATACTATCAGACGGTGCCGCCCTACGGCGTGCAGCAGATCTACGCGCCGCCGCCGGTCAAGCACGACCGCTCCCGTTCCGTCGTGGTGCCGAATATCGGCGGCTTCGCAGGGCTTTCCTATCGCTACCAGAACGCCAAGGTCAGCTTCGGCTATCGGGCGGATATGTTTTTCGGTGCGATGGACGTCGGCATCGACGCGCGCCGGACCGCCGACCGCGATTTCCATGGCCCATTTGCCAGGATCAGCATCGGATTTCCGTAAGGGGCCGTAGGGAGTTCAACCACATTCCCGGTCTCCCTCGGGGCGGCGGAGCGATCCGCCGCCTCTTTTTATATGTGCCCGCTTCGCCAGCCTGCCGTGAAACGAAATTGCCGATCGGGTTCCGCCGCGCCATCCCGACCAAAATACCCTACCGCTACCCGTTTCCCGCCCGTCCTTCGTTGGAAGTAGTGTAGCGAGGTCGTGATCCTCGGCGGCGGGGGCATGGTGGAAACACCCGAAACCACTCGTGAACTGGATGAATTGCACGCGCGAAGTGCGGGCGTGAGCGCGCACGACCTGGAGGCCTGGTTTGTGTCCGAAGTTCTGCCCCTGGAGCCCGCGCTAATGCTGTTCCTGCGGCATAGCTGGCGCCACGCAGGTGACCTGGCCGATCTCCGGCAGGATATATATGTGCGGCTCTACGAGATGGCGAAGGCGAAGCCGCCCCATCCGGTCAAGCCGCTGCTGTTCACCATCGCCCGCAACCTCCTGATCGACCGCTTCCGCCGCGAACGGATCATCCCCATCGAGGGCGTGGCCGATCTCGCCGAAATCGAAGTGGCGAGCGATGCGCCCGCCCCCGACCGCAGCGTGATCGCGCGGGATGAAGTGCGCCGTCTCGAAACCGCGCTGGACAAGCTGCCGCCGCGCTGCCGCGAGGCCGTGATGCTGCGCCGGGTCGAGGGCTTGAGCCGCGCCGAGATCGCGCTGCGCATGGGCATCTCGAAGGAAACGGTGGGCGCGCATCTGCGCGACGGCGCACGCCAGCTGATCGACCTCCTGCACGATCAGGCCGCGCCATGAGCGAGCAGATTCATTCCGCCCCCACGCAAAGCGCCGATGCGATCCACGCGCGCGCCGTGGAATGGCTGCTCGCGCGCGAAGACAACGAAGACTGGTCCGAACAGGATCAGGCAGCGCTCGACGCCTGGCTGAACGAAGCGCCCGAGAATCTTCTGGCTTATTGGCGCGCCAAAAGCGGCTGGAAGCGCACGGAGGTTCTCTCGGCGCTTCGCCCATTCCGTCCGCAGCCGAAGCCGGAAGCGACAGACCGTTGGAAGCGCCTTCGCCTTTCGATGGTCGCGGCCTCCGTTGCAGTGATCGGCATCGCTGGTGTCGTCGCGGCGAATTGGAAGACGGACAGTTATGTCACCTATTCTACCGCGCTCGGCGGCCACAAGACATTGGCGCTCGGCGACGGCAGCGAAATCGAACTGAACACCGACACCGTCGTCCGCCTGCCAAAGGGCGTGGGCCGGCAAGTCGTCCTCGAAAAAGGCGAAGCCTTCTTTCAGGTGCGCCACGACGATTCCAATCCGTTCATCGTCACCACGCGCTCGGGCCGCGTGGTCGACCTCGGCACCAAATTCGTCATCCGCCAGCACGACCGCGAGGTGAAGGTGTCGCTTGTCGAAGGCCGTGCCCGCTTCGAAGGGGCGTCGCAGGACGGCGAGAAGCGTTCCGTCGTGCTCGATCCGGGCGATGTGGTGCTGGCCACAGCGGATTCGGTTGCGTTGATGAAAAAGCCCGCGCGTGAATTGAGCAACGAACTCGGCTGGCGCCGCGGCATGCTGATCTTCCGGCATGAGACGCTTGCCGAAGCTGCCGCCGAATTCAACCGCTACAACACCGAGAAGATCGTGGTCGATCCCTCGGTCGCGCACCTGGAAATCCGCGGCACCTTCCACACCGCCGATATCGCGCTGTTCGCGCGCATGACGGAGAAGGCGCTCGGCCTGCATACATCGCGCAAAGGCAACCAAATCTCGATCACGCATTGAGCGGCGGATCGCACATCAAAGGGGGGAATAACATGTTCAGGCCCATCACATTGAAATCGCTGCTCATGGCAACGGCCGCGACCGCCGTCGCGCAGATGGCGATGGCCGCAGATTTCAATATTCCCTCCGGCGATCTCGCCACGGCCCTCGATGCCTACGCGGCCCAAACCGGCGTCGAACTCGTCGTCTCGGAATCGGCTCTGAAGGGCATGCGCAGCAGCGGCGTGCGCGGCCAGGTTTCGGCCGACGAAGCCCTGACGCAAATCCTGAAGGGAACAGGCTTCTCGATCCATCGCGAGGGCGGCGCCATCGCATTGGTGCCGGGCCGTTCCAGCGCCAATTCGGTTCGCATCGGCGACATCCCGATGCAGCTTGCGCAAGCCTCCCCCTCGGCGCGCGCCGCCGTCGAAACCGTGACGGTCACATCGTCGAAACTCGGCGGCGCCGATGTGCAGAGCATTCCGATTGCGATTACCGCGCTATCGCAAGAGCAGTTGACCGCGACACAAACTGCCGGCGGTCCCGATCTCGTGAAGCAGGTCCCGAACCTGACCTTCACCAAGACCAACTTCACCGGCTATTCCATTCAGGTGCGCGGTATCGGCACCCAAGCGATCTCGGTGGCAACCGATCCGGCCGTAGCCGTCGCATTCAACGACACGCCCTTCATCCGCAATCACTTCTTCGAACAGGAATTCTACGATC
>CAZTCU010000322.1:0-3436 GCA_964612235.1 uncultured Rhizobium sp. | reverse complement strand
CGCGCAATCTCGTCAACGAACCGCCGAACATTCTCACGCCCGCCGAATTCGCGCGGCGCGCCAAGGCGCTGACGAAACTCGGCGTGAAAGTGACCGTGCTCGACGAAGCGCAGATGAAGAAGCTCGGCATGCACGCGCTGCTCGGCGTGGGGCAGGGCAGCGAGCGCGACAGCCATCTCGTCGCGATGGAATGGAACGGTTCGCGCAAAGCGCACGCGCCCATCGCGCTGGTCGGCAAAGGCGTGTGCTTCGATTCCGGCGGGCTGTCGTTGAAAACGGGCGCCGGCATGATGGGGATGAAGGGCGACATGGGCGGAGCCGCCGCCGTCACCGGCACGATGCATGCGCTCGCCGCGCGCAAAGCGAAAGCCCATGTCGTGGGCATCATCGGGCTTGTCGAGAACATGCCCGATGGAAAGGCGCAGCGTCCCGACGATGTGGTGGAATCCATGTCGGGTCAGACCATCGAAATATTGAACACCGATGCCGAAGGCCGCCTCGTTCTGGCCGATGCGCTCTGGTACGCGCAGGAGAAATACAAACCGTCCGCTGTCATCGATCTGGCGACGCTCACCGGCGCGATCATCGCGGCATTGGGCGCGGAATATGCGGGGCTTTTCTCCAACAACGACAGGCTTTCCACGCAGATTACCGATGCAGGGAAGGCGGAAGGCGAGCCGGTGTGGCGCTTCCCGATGGGAAACGGTTACGACAAGTTGATCAAATCCAAGATCGCCGACATGAAGAACATCGGCGGACCGTTCGCGGGATCGATCACGGCGGCGCAATTCCTTCAGCGGTTTGTAAAAGACAAGACGCCATGGGCGCATCTCGACATCGCAGGCGTCGCCTGGCAGGACGGCGAACAGAAGCCGCTGATGCCGACATGGGGCACCGGCTGGGGCGTTCGTATTTTGAACAGATTGATTGCCGATAATTTCGAAACATAAACCATCGTCGTGGCCGGGCTTGACCCGGCCACCCATCCGCCACGCGTCTGCGTGGCGAAGAGACGTAACGAGCGGATGAGCGAAGTCCTATTCTATCACCTTGAACGGCGTACGTTGGACGATGTGCTTCCGGGCCTCGTCGAGAAGACGCTCGACCGCGGCTGGCGCGCGTTGATCCGCGCGGAATCCTCAGACCGCGCGCAGGCGATCGACAATCTGCTGTGGACCTATTCGGAAGAATCCTTCTTGCCGCATGCGCAAGAAGGCGACGGCGATCCCAAACGCCAGCCTGTGCTCGTCACGGTGGAAGAGGGCAATGCGAACCACGCCAATGTTCTGTTCCTCGTTGGCGGTGCAGCGCCGCCCGCATGGAGCAGCGATGAGGCCAGCGCGCTTGCCCGCATCGTGTTGATGTTCGACGGGCGCGACACCGAAGCGGTGAGCGGTGCGCGTGCGGCATGGAAGGCGGCGAAGGAGGCTTCGCACGAGGTCACCTATTGGAAGGAAAGTCCCAGCGGTAAATGGGAGAAACAGGGGTGATGGATTATTATATCGTACCTGCGTTGCTTGCCATTCCCTGTGTGGTGCACGCCATCAAGACCGGCCGCAATTTCATCTGGGTCTATGTGGTGATCTTCATCCCCTATCTGGGGCCGCTCACCTATTTCGCGGTCGAGATCATTCCGAGCCTGTTCAAAAGCCGCACCGCGCAGAAATTCGGCGCCAACGCGAAAGCCATCGCCGATCCCAACAAATCCTTCCGCGAAGCGCGCCGCGCGGCGGAAATCACCGGCTCCGTCGATTCCAAGCGCGCGCTGGCTGAAGAATATGTGCGCCGCGGCGACTATGGTGCGGCCATCGAGATCTATCGCGACACGCTGGTCGGGCAATTCGCGGACGATCCCGCGCTTCTGATGGGCCTTGCGCGCGCACAGTTCGCAAGCGGTGACGGCGCGGGCGCGCAAAGCTCCCTCGACCGGTTGCAGGCCGCCGATCCCAATTTCGTTTCGGCGGACGGTCATCTGCTTTACGCCCGCGCGCTGGAAATGCAGGGCAAGGACGAGGAAGCGCTGGCCGAATATGCCCGCCTCGTACCTTATTATTCGGGCGAAGAGGCCCGCGCCCGCTATGGGCTTCTGCTGCAGAAGAACGGGCGCAACGACGAAGCGCAGTCGGTCTACGCCGAAATCCTCAAACGCCTCGACGGCGCGCCCAAGCGAATTCAGGCGATGCAGAAGGAATGGAGCGATATCGCGCGGAAGAATTTGCGGCGGTGATGACATGAGCAAACAAGCTACGGTCAAATCTCCTCTCACAATGGACTTCCTGGAGAAGCTTCATTCGCTGCCGGAAAGACGTGCCGTCAAATTGATAAAGGAAAATCATAATCCGCAGATGTTCGGCAACTCGCTTGCCTTCAAGATTTCCGTCGGCGATCTGCTCGTTGAGGTGTCGACGCAGGATCCCGCCGCCCCGTTCGAAATCGATCTGCGCCGCGCCGATTTCCGGGCCTGGGCGCGGGCTTCCCATTTGAGAAGCTTTTTCCTGAAGCACGACGACCCGCAATGGTCGGTGCCCGACGCGCAGTTGCGCGAATGGCTGTTCGCCAATTTCGAAGAGGTTTACGCGCTGCTGTGCGAACCGATTTTCGCAGACAAGCTGGCAAAGTTCCGTGCGTTTTCGCGGTCGCTGGACGAAAAGCGGCAACTCTGAGCTTACCTCCCCCATGGGAGAGGTAAGGGTCAATCTCCCGCCATCGCGGTTTCGTATTCCTCGTTCGCTTTCATCCAGCGATCTTCCGCAGCTTTCAGCTTGCGCGAAGCTTCGGCGCGCTTCTTCGAAACCGCATTCGCTTTCGCCGCATCTTTTGTGAACAGCAGCGGATCGGAAAGCGCGTTGTCGTATTTCTTGATTTCGGCGGTCAGGGCTTCGACCTGGCGTTCCTCGATTTCCACGCGTTCCTTGAGCGGCTTGAGCGCACGGCGTTTTTCCGCCGCGTCGCGGCGTGTTTCGGTTTTGGAGGATTTGTCCGCTTTCGCGAGCGGGGTTCTCGTGTCGTCGCGCGAGAGCAGGAATTGTCGGTAGTCATCGAGATCGCCGTCGAATGCGTTCACGGTGCCGTTCGCGACCAGCAGCAGACGATCCGCGGTGGATTCGATCAGGCGGCGGTCGTGGCTCACCAGCACCACCGCACCTTCGAAATCGTTGAGCGCGGTCATCAATTCGTTGCGCGCGTCGATGTCGAGATGGTTGGTCGGTTCGTCGAGGATCAAGAGGTTCGGCTTGTCGAGCGTGGCAAGCGCCAGCATCAGGCGCGCGCGTTCGCCGCCCGAAAGCTTGTTCACATCGGTTTTCACCTTGTCGGCCGAAAAGCCGAAGCCCGCCAATTGCGTGCGCAATTGTTGCTCGGTGAGCTTGGGCCGCACGCGAGAGAGCGTCACCAGCGGCGTCACCGAACCGTCGAGTTCTTCGAGCTGATGCTGCGC
>CAZTCU010000321.1:0-3442 GCA_964612235.1 uncultured Rhizobium sp. | reverse complement strand
TCGCCTTCGGCGATCACCGCGGACGCGCCGGAGAGGATGTCCAGCACCGTCAGATTGCCCGTCTCCACCATCAGCTGAAAGGCGCGGCTGAACAGGAAATCGCCCACCAGCACGGAGGGCTTGTTGCCCCAGATCACGTTGGCGGATTTCTTGCCCCGGCGCATGTCGGATTCGTCCACCACGTCGTCATGCAGAAGCGTGGCGGTATGGATGAACTCGACAGCGGCCGCGAGTTTCTGGTGCCCGTCGCCGCGATAGCCCGCCATCTGGGCGCCCGCGAGCGTCAGCAGCGGGCGAAGCCGCTTGCCGCCGGAATCGATAAGGTGCTGGGCGAGTTCGGGGATCAGCCTCACAGCGCTCGCCATGCGCTGGTGGATCAGCCGGTCGGCCGCTTCCATGTCGGCGGCGACAAGCGTGTGCAATCGCTCGACGGGCGACGCGGCGTCTACGGGCTTCACGATTTCGGCGACACTCATTTGGGGCGGCGTCTTGCCGGTCCGGGCTGCGGTTGCGAGATTACGCGATATACCCCCGCCAGGGGAACCACGGGAAGGCGGAACAGCCATGCGCGAAATCCTGAAATCGAACAATCCCGTGGACCTATCCTATGCCCAGGCCGTGCTGAAAGACGCGGGCATAGGAAGCGTGGTGTTCGACGATCAGATGAGCGTGATGGACGGCAGCATGGTCATTTTGCCGCGCAGGCTGATGGTCGCCAACGACGACGCGGAAGAGGCGAAAGCGCTCCTGAAAGACGCCCTTCGCCCGTGAGCGATGTCACCGAAGATGGGTTCCTCAACGGGCGTCTGAAGCTGCGCCAACCCAGGCGGGGTTTCCGCGCCGGGCTGGACGCCGTGATGCTCGCCGCCGCGGTTCCGGCCAGGGCAGGCGAGACGGCTCTGGAACTTGGCGCGGGTGTCGGCACCGCAAGCCTGTGCGTCGCGTTGCGGACGGGGTGCGATGTGACTGGCCTCGAAATCGACCCCCAACTCGCCGATCTCGCGAATCAGAACGCGGCGCTCAATGCGATGGCGGATCGCGCCCGGTTCGAAACCGCAGATGCGCTCGCATGGGCATCGGACCGCCGCTTCGATCACGTCTTCTGCAACCCGCCATTCCATGATGACACCGGTCAACGCTCCCCGGACGCGCAGCGCGCTCGCGCATTGCGAGACGCGGGCACGTTGAAAGATTGGGTGAGAAGCGGGTTGGAGCACGTTGCTTCCAAAGGAAGTTTCACGATTATCCTGCGCGCCGACCGGCTAAAGGAAGTGCTGGCGGCGCTGCCATCCAACGGCGTGACCATCTATCCGCTGCTCCCGCATGAGGGCGAGGCGCCCAAGCGGGTCATCGTACAGATAAGGAATGGATCATCGGCACCACAGGTTTGCTTGTCGGGTTTGATCCTGCACAAGGCTGACGGCGCATACACCGCCGAAGCCGATGACGTTCTACGTGGCGGAAAGGGTTTGACGTTTTGATTCGCGTCTCTCGTTTCACCCTTGCGGCGGTGTTGGCGCTTTGGACGCTGCCAGTGCTGGCAGGCCCGCCTTACGTCACCGACGACCCGGAACCGACCGACAAGGGCCATTACGAAATCTATCTGTTCGCGAGCGGAACGACGATCCGCCATGAAACCGGCGGCGCCGGCGGAATCGACTTCAACTATGGCGCGGCGGACGATCTGCAACTGACGGCCGTGCTGCCCGTAGCGTGGACGAATGCCGGCGGCATGTCTGCTGCGAACCTCGGCAATATCGAACTTGCGGCGAAATATAAATTTCTCCATCAGGACGATGTCGGAGTCGATGTCGCGTTCTTTCCGCGCGTGTTCCTGCCTGCAGGTTCGGAATTGGTGGGCGAGCGGCATGTCTCGCTTTGGTTGCCGCTATGGATCGGACGTTCGTGGGACCGTTGGAGCACATTCGGCGGAGGCGGTTGCACCATCAATCACGGCGGCGATTCACAAAATTTCTGCCAGTTTGGTTGGGCGATCACCCGCGAAATCGTGCCGAGGCTGCAGCTTGGCATGGAGCTTTATCACGAGACCGCCGATACCAGGGGCGGTAAGGCGAGCACCGGCGTCGGGTTTGGCGCGACGTACGATCTCAACGAGAATTTTCATCTGATGGGATCGGTGGGGCCAGGCATTCAAAACGCGCCGGCCACCGATCAGGTGAGTTGGTACACGGCGTTGCTCTTGACGTTCTGACTACCGGTTGCGAGTAGCTTTCAGCTAGTGAGGTCTTCATGGACCACGACACCGTCCTGAGCAAGGTGCCCGCCGTCACGCTGACGTTCTGGATCATCAAGATCCTGGCCACGACCTTGGGCGAGACCGGTGGCGACACAGTGTCGATGACGATGAATCTCGGCTATCTCGCCGCGACCGCGATATTCCTCGCCGCGCTCGCCGTGCTGGTGGTGCTGCAGATCGCAGCGAAGAAATTTCATCCCTTTCTCTATTGGGCGACGATCATCGCCTCTACCACCGCCGGCACGACGATGGCCGATTTCGCGGACCGTTCGCTCGGCATCGGTTATCCCGGCGGTTCGCTTCTGCTGTTCGCGCTGGTGATGGCATCGCTCGCCATCTGGTATCGCACCGAGGGGACTGTTTCGGTTGCGACGGTGAACACGCCGCGCGTCGAAGCGTTCTACTGGATCACGATCACCTTCTCGCAAACGCTCGGTACCGCATTGGGCGATTGGGCGGCCGATAGTGGCCTCGGCTATGGCGGCGGTGCGCTTGTCTTCGGCGCGGCGTTGGCGGTTATCGCCGCGCTTTATTTCCGAAGCCGCGTTTCCCATGTGCTGCTGTTCTGGGCAGCGTTCATCCTGACCCGCCCTCTGGGCGCGACGGTGGGCGATTTCTTCGACAAACCGGTGGCGCAAGGCGGCCTGAACATCAGCCGTCCGCTGGCGACGGCGATTCTCGCTGCCATCATCCTGGTGCTCATCGTGGCCCTGCCGCAGCGGGCGGGCGAACATCCGAAGTCGGCTGCGGCCTGAATGGAACTTACCTCCCCCTCGCGGGGAGGTCGGCTGCGCGAAGCGCAGACGGGTGGGGGCCGCCTCAACGAAGATGGTGCGGCATCGCGCGTCGCTGGCACTCCGGCGCTACCAGCCCCCGCCAGCGGGAGGTAAGAACGGTTGTCCCCTGCGAGCGCCCCCTATAGGTTCCGCCCACTTTTCCCGGATGCCGCCATGCCCAAAGCCCGTACCTTTCAGGACCTTATCCTGACGCTCCAAAACTACTGGGCGGCGCAGGGCTGCCTGATCCTCCAGCCCTACGACATGGAGATGGGGGCGGGCACCTTTCACCCGGCAACAACCTTGCGGGCGCTTGGTCCCCGGCCCTGGAAGGCGGCGTATGTCCAGCCCTCCCGCCGCCCCAAGGACGGGCGCTATGGCGAGAACCCCAACCGGCTGCAGCACTATT
>CAZTCU010000320.1:0-3443 GCA_964612235.1 uncultured Rhizobium sp. | reverse complement strand
CCTTCCGCCCGCGCCGCGCGGCGTCCCGCAAGTCGAAGTCACGTTCGACATCGACGCCAACGGCATCGTGTCGGTCACGGCCAAGGACAAGGCGACCAACAAGGAACAGCAGATCCGCATCCAGGCCTCTGGTGGCCTTTCGGACGCCGACATCCAAAATATGGTCAAGGAAGCCGAAAGCCATGCCGCCGACGACAAAAAGCGGCGCGAGCTTGCGGAAGCCAAGAACCACGGCGACTCGCTGATCCATACGACCGAAAAGGCATTGTCGGAGCATGGCGACAAGATCGACGGCAATGATCGCACGGCCATCGAGAACGCCATCGCGACGCTCAAGGAAGCGGTGAAGACCGAGAACGTGGAAGACATCCAGCAGAAGACGCAAGCCCTTGCGCAAGCGTCGATGAAGCTCGGTGAAGCGATGTACAAGGCACAACAGGCTGGCGCTGAAGGCGCGGCCCCCGGTGCCGAAGGAGAAGCCAAGAAGGACGACAATGTCGTCGATGCGGAATTCTCCGAAGTGGACGATGACAAGAAGGGCGCGGCGTAAGCGGCGTCCGGGCTAAAGGCGAAGGGGAACGCCAATGGTCTATGGAGCAAGGAAATGAAAGGGCGCGTCGCCCTTCGCGGAGACCTTTCGGGGCACGCGGGCGACGCGCCGCTTTTTTAAGGGGCTGAAAGCTTAACTGGTGCCATGAGCAAGCGTTGTTTCTATGAAACCCTGAGTGTGGAGCGCACCGCCTCGATCGAAGAGATCAAAGGTGCCTATCGCAAGCTTGCCAAGGAGCTGCACCCCGACCGCAATCCCGGCGACGTGGAGTGCGAACATCGCTTCAAGGAAATCAACCACGCCTACGACATCCTGAAAGACCCGGACAAACGCGCGGCCTATGACCGTTTCGGCCATGCCGCCTTCGAAGGCGGCATGGGCAATGGCCGTGGCGGACACAATGGCGGGTTTGATTTCACGACCACCTTCACAGACATTTTCGACGATCTGTTCGGCGAATTCACCGGCGGACGTCGAGCGCGCCGCCAAAATCGTGGTGCCGACCTTCGCTACAATCTCGAACTCTCGCTCGAAGAATCCTTCACCGGCAAGAACGCGCAGATCAAAGTGCCAACCGCGGTCGCCTGCGAAGCCTGTGGCGCATCGGGCGCCGAACCCGGCACAAAAGCCGAGCAATGCCCGACCTGCGCCGGGATCGGCAAGGTGCGCGCGGCGCAGGGTTTCTTCACCATCGAACGCACTTGCCCATCGTGCCGCGGTCAGGGGCAGTTCATCCGTAACCCCTGCAAGACGTGTAAAGGCCATGGCCACGTGCAGAAGGAACGCACGCTTGCCGTCGATATTCCTGCCGGTGTCGAAGAAGGCACGCGCATTCGTCTTTCCGGCGAAGGTCAGGCCGGAATGAACGGCGGGCCCACGGGCGATCTTTACATCTTCATCGCGGTCAAGCCGCATCCGATCTTCCAGCGCGATGGCGCCGATCTACATTGCCGCGCGCCAGTTTCTTTCGTCACCGCAGCCCTTGGCGGCGAAATCGAAGTGCCGACGCTGGACGGAAAGCGCTCCAAGGTTTCGATCCCCGAAGGCACGCAATCGAACAAGCAGGTCCGCCTGCGCGGAAAAGGCATGCCGGTCCTTCGCGGCGGCGGGTTGAAAGGCGATCTTTATGTTGAGATCGCGGTCGAGACGCCGGTCAAGCTTTCCAAGAAACAGAAGGAATTGCTGCGCGATTTCGAGAAGGCGAGCGAAGAGGGCACGCATCCCGAATCCGAAGGCTTCTTTGCCAGGGTCCGCGATTTCCTCGGCAGCGAAGCCGGAAAATAACGCTTTAGCTTTTCTTCGCGAACAACGCATTCATGTTCTGCAACCCTTCCGCAGACTTGAACATCGCATCGTACCTTCCCGCTTCGAGCATTTCTCTTGTTGCCGTCCTGAGTGCGCCCAACGCCGCGCGCGCCGTGCCAGAACCGGCACTTACGCGACGCACGCCTGCAGCTTTCAGTTCAGCAATCGGTGCAAGGCCGGGCCAGACGAGGATGTTCAGCGGCAAATCCACCGTGCTTGCAATTGCCCTGATGTCGGCGATGTCCGCCACACCGGGCGCAAAGAACCCATCCGCGCCTGCCGCCGCATAAGCTCTACCCCGCGCAATCATGGCATCGCGCGGTCCTTCCGGCGCCGCCAATTTTCGCAAATACACATCGGCGCGCGCATTGATGTAGATGTCGGCGCCTTTTCGTTTCACCGCCTCCTTGATCGCCTTGATCTTCGCAACCAGGAGGTCAGGGGGCGAATTGCCGTCTTCAAGATTGATGCCCGAGACTCCGGCTTCGACCAGTTCCAGCACGAAATCGGCCACCTTCTCGGGGGTGGCGTCTAGGCCGGCTTCGGCGTCGACGCTCAACGGAACACGGATGACCCTGACGATCTCACGGACGGCGTGGAGCAGGGTCTCGGGCGGGATCGTCTCGCCGTCGGCATAGCCGTGGGCCCATGACACAGCCGCACTAGAGGTAGCGATGGCCTTGGCCCCCGTCTCCTCGATCAGCCGGGCTGACCCCGCATCCCAGGCGTTCGGCAGTGCAAGAATCTCGCCCGGACCATGCAACTTCCGGAACAGAGCGGTCTTTTCATTTAAGGAGGTCATGGCGTTGCATCCTGTTCGATGATGGGCAAGGCTCACCGCAAATGAGCCGCGTCGCAACCGGCGCGGACGGCGTAACGGCTCCCCCGAGCCTGCATGGGAGGGAACGGACGGCGGAGGTTCAGCAGCTTTCGCTTGGCCGGATGGAAAATGGCGTCACCGGGTTTTCAGGACGAACTCCGCTTTTTGAGAGGCGCGCTCGCGCGGCCGCGCAGTGTGGGCGCGATTGCACCATCAAGCCCGGCGCTCGCGCGCGCCATCGCAGCCCAGATCGACCCGATCCTGCCCGGCAAAGTGCTCGAACTGGGTCCGGGCACCGGCGTTGTCACACAGGCCATTGTCGCGATGGGCGTGCTGCCTGAGCGGCTGGTGATGATCGAGTATGATTCCCACTTCGCCAATCTGCTGGCGGATCGATTCATCCGGGCACGTGTCATTCAGGGCGACGCTTACGATCTCGAAGCCACGCTGGGTCGCGTCGAAGAGCCGTTCGCGGCTATTGTCTCCGGGCTGCCGCTGCTCAATCAGCCGCCTGAAAAACGAAAACGCCTGATCGAAAGTGCGCTCGACCGTCTGTTGCCGGGCGCACCGTTCATTCAATTCTCTTACGGTTTCAAGCCGCCGGTGCTAGGCACGCTGAAATCGCCCGTACAATTGGGCGCGTTCGTCTGGCGGAATCTTCCGCCCGCGCGTGTTTGGGTTTATCGGCGAGCCTGATTATTCCGCGGCTTCGGCGAGTTGAGGCGCTGCCTGCAGCACATCCTGGCCGACATGGTCTTCGAACTTCTT
>CAZTCU010000319.1:1813-3445 GCA_964612235.1 uncultured Rhizobium sp. | reverse complement strand
TGTTGCCCGTATCGGCCGAAGTATCGAACACACAGATCGGTGCGGCGGCAACGCAGCCCGTCGGCATCGGCATTCTCTCCGATACGCCGGCAACGGGTTCGTTGGTGGGCGTCAACGTCGCCAATGCGGGCAAGACCGTGAGCGTGACGTTGCCGCAAAACCAGGCGCTCACCGCGCTCTCCACGGCGGTGGGTTCGGCCGCGCCCGCAACCGGTCCTGTCACCTCCGCGGTTTCCGGCCTCGTCACTCCGGTCACCGATGCGCTGGGCCTCGGCGGCGCCACGGATGTGTTGAGCGGAACGGGTGCGCTGACGAGCGTGTTGGGTGGAACCTCGTCGCTGTCCAACGCCAATGTCGCAAATACGGCGCTGGTGAGCGGCAGCAATCCGCTAACGGGCGCAAGCGTTGCGTCCACCAACCAGAACCAGGGAAGTCTGTTGACGGCGGGTGCGAACTCGGGCGGCCAACCCTCCACCCTGAAGCTCGGCGATACCTCGCTGCTCTCCAACCTGGGTCAATAATCGTCGCATCCATAAAGCGCGGCGGAGCAAACTCCGCCGCGCCTTTTCCACGAGGCGATCGTGCGCAAAGCTATTGTGTTGCTCGCCGCTTTTGCGGCGGCAGTGCCCGGTATCGCATGGGCGCAATCCACGCCGTTCATCATCGATCAGTCGCGCCCGGATCGCGCGCGCGCAAAGCCCGCGCCCAAAGAAACGCCGGTCGCGCCGCTGCCCGCCGAACGGGCGCTGGCGAAATTCGAACCGTTCGTGCTGCGAAGTGTGCGCATAAAGGGTTCAAGCCTCCCGCCCGCCGCGCTGGCCGCCGCCACGCGAAAATTCATCGGCAAGACAATCGACGTCAAGACGCTGGGCGAGATCGCCGAAGCCGTGTCGCAATCCTATGCGGACAGGGGCGATGTCGCGCTTTATACCATCGCCGTGCCGGAACAGGATTTCGCAAACGGCGCGCTCGTCCTCTCCGCGGTCGAAGGTTATATCGAACACGTCGACCTCGGTGGCGATGTGCACGGCCGCCTCGAACTCGTCACCAGATACGCCGCGCAAATGATGAAGGAGCGCCCGCTCACACGCTCCACCTTCCAACGCTATATCTCGCTGATCCGCGATATTCCCGGTCTCACGGTCGACGCGAAGCTCCTGCGCGGCAACGCGCCCGGCGCCGTTCGCCTCCTGCTCGTGCTCAGGCAAAGGGATTGGCATGTCGCGCTTTCCGCCGACGACATGGGCAGCAATCCGCTTGGCCGCGTGCAGGCGCAGGCAAGGGCAAGCCTCTATGGCCTGTTGCGCGAAGGCGAGGAAACCGCGCTGACCATCGGCCTTCCGGTGGAAGTCGGCCGATTCCAATACGTCTCGCTCTCCGAAACGCAAACCGTGGATGACAACGGAACGTCCGTCTCCGGCGCATATGGTTACCTGCGCACGCGGCCCCGCCATCCTTCGCCCGCAGGCAATGCGAACACGTTGCAAGTCCTCGTCTCGCATCCGCTTCTGCGCAGCTATGACGAAAATCTCACTGTCACCGGCAGCGTCGACGGCATCGACAGTTCCAATGCCACCCTCGGCGAGATCGTCGCGGACGAGCGCATCCGCGCGCTGCGCTTGTCCGCCTCAT
>CAZTCU010000319.1:0-1713 GCA_964612235.1 uncultured Rhizobium sp. | reverse complement strand
CTCGGCGAGATCGTCGCGGACGAGCGCATCCGCGCGCTGCGCTTGTCCGCCTCATACAGCTCGACCACGGCGAAATCCGCGCTTGCCGTCAGCGCCGGCATGAGTTTCGGGCTGAACATCTTCGGCGCGCGCACCACCGATCCGTCGTCCGCCGAAACCCGGTTCAAGAAAGCCGTCCTGCAGGCAAGCTACAACCGCCTCTTGGGTGACGAATGGATCGCCCGTTTGCGTGCCGCCACGCAGCTTGCCTTCTGCCGTTTGCCGGTTTCGGAACTTTATGCGCTGGGCGGCGCGAATTTCGGCAGCGCCTTTGCGTCCGCCTCCGCTTTCGGCGATTCCGCGCTCGCCGGGTCCGCCGAACTTGCCTGGCACCCGTCAGGGTTGCCCGGCCTGCTGAACGGCTCGGAGATCTTCGGTTTCGCCGAAGACGGCGGCACCTGGTATCTGCGCCGCCGCAATTTCGCAGCCCGCGATTTCCATCTGGCGTCCGCCGGTTTCGGCGTGCGCATTCCCTTGCGCAGCGAAACGCGCCTGGAAGTCCGGGCCGCGAACGGGATCGCCGCCGATGCGCCCGGCATCGCGCCCGGAAAATGGCGCTTCGGCTTCACGCTCACCACCGCGCCCTGATCACGCAACAAAATTGTTTTCGCGCCATCCCCCCATCGCAGGGGGCAGCCGTGTCCATAGACATGTAGTCTGTTGGAAACCCCCGAGGGGCCAGTCGCGGGCGGGGAATGGCAAGCACATCGGAAACGGATCGAGAGAGCGTGGATGCGCCACTTGAAGGTGCGTGCATGAACGCGTCCGAGCTTGAGGTCTGGTTCCTGCGCGAAGTCCTGCCGCTGGAGGCGGCGTTGATGCGATATCTGCAGCACAATTGGCGCAACCAGAGCGACATCAAGGACCTGCTGCAGGATGTCTATGTGCGGGTCTGCGAATCCGCGCGGAAAGAGAAACCCCGCGCCACGCGGCCCTTCGTGTTCACCACCGCCCGCAATCTTCTCATCAACCGCGTGCGGGATTCGCAAGTCATTCCCATCGAAGCCGTCGCCGATCTCGAAGCGCTGTCCGCCGCCGCGGATGAACCCGGCCCCGATCGCGGCGCCATCGCGCGCGACGAGCTTCGCCGCCTGCAAGCCGCGATAGACCGCCTGCCGCCACGCGCCCGCGAGGCCGTCACTCTGCGCCAGATCGAAGGCCTCTCCCGCCGGGAGATCGCCCAGCGCATGAACATCAGCGAAGAGACCGTGAAGGAATATCTCGCCAGCGGCCTGCGCGCGCTCTCCGACATGTTCTTCCACGGCGAAGGAAGGCTCGCATGAGCGCCCCCGCCAAGGACATCGAAACCCGCGCCTCCGAATGGGTGATCGAACGCCAGACCGCCGAGAGCTGGAGCGCCGAAGATCAGGCCCGCCTCGACGCCTGGCTCGATGAATCGCTCGCGCATGCAACCGCCTATTGGCGCCTCAACCAGTGCTGGGACAGCACCTATCGCCTGAGCGTTCTGCGCACCGCGAACCGCGCCGAGCAATCGAATGCAAAGCCGCCGCGCAACTGGCGCGCCTTCGTCGCCATTGCCGCCGCGTTTGTCGCGATCGCGGGGCTGGGCACAGGTGCGGCGTTCTTCACGCAGCACACGTCATCCTACACCGCCTACGACACCGAAACCGGCGGCCGCAAAATCCTCACGCTCGCCGACGGCTCGAAAATCGA
>CAZTCU010000318.1:0-3446 GCA_964612235.1 uncultured Rhizobium sp. | reverse complement strand
TCTGGGGCTCGGCGTCATCCTCGAACACACCGGCGGAGATGCCACGCCGTTGGGACTGGTGCTTGTCGTGCTCTCGGCACTTTCCTGGGCGGGTGGCAACACGGTGCAGCGTGCCGACAAGCCGCCCAACATGCTTGCTTATGTCGTGTGGTCGGCCGTGTTCGCGATTCCGCCGCTCTTTTTGCTCTCGCTCGCTTTCGAAGGCTGGCCTGCCATCACGCGCGGTTTCGAAAACGCCGATGCGCTCACCTGGGCCGCCGTCATCTATCAATCGGTCGGCAACACGATGTTCGGCTACGGAAGCTGGGGCTATCTGTTGTCGCGCTATCCCGCCGCCACGGTTTCGCCCACCGCGTTGTTGGTCCCGGTGTTCGGCATGGGCGCCAGCACCTGGTTTCTCGGCGAGTCGCTTCCGCCATGGAAAATCGTGGCCGCTGTGCTGGTGATGAGCGGCCTCACGCTCAACGTGTTGTGGCCCATGCTGCGCCGGCCCGCGCCCGCTTGACGGAACTTTCGCGCCGTCGATGCGCTTTCCTTCCCGATGGCCGACCTGTTCGATGCGCCCGATCTCGACATCGCTTCGCTCAGCGCCTTGCGCGAAGCCGAAGCCAAATGCCGCCGCTGCCACTTATATAAGGATGCCACGCAGGTGGTTCCCGGCGATGGCCCGGCCCATGCCCGGCTGATGATGGTTGGCGAACAGCCCGGCAACGATGAAGATCTCGCGGGCGAACCCTTCATCGGCCCTGCCGGGCGCATGCTCGATCGCGCGCTCGGCGATGCGGGCATCGAGCGCAAGAAGGTGTTCATCACCAACGCCGTGAAGCATTTCAAATTCGAACAGCGCGGCAAGCGCCGCCTGCACAAACGCCCCGATCCGAACGAGATCGACGCCTGCCGCCTATGGCAGGAATTCGAGCGCAAGCTCGTCCGCCCCAAACTGGTGGTCGCGCTTGGCGCCACGGCCGCGCGCAGTCTTTTGGGCCGCGTGACCACGATTTCGAAGGTGCGCGGAACTCCGCAAGCCATGCCCGACGGCGGCGATTGCCTCGTCACCATCCACCCGTCCTATCTGTTGCGGATTCTCGACGAGCACGATGCGCAAGCCGAATACGCGCGCTTCGTGGCAGATTTGAAACAGGCCGGAAGGTTGGCGGGGCGCGCGTAACCCCTTCATTGCGTTCGCCGAACGCCATGCCTGACGCCCCCGTCACGCTTTATATTGTTGCATTAATAGCTTGTCAGAATCGCGGCCCGCGAGCAGGATTTCAAAATCATCGGCTGAAAAAGCCGAAGGAGGAGCGCGATGCAAGTCAGACATATCCTTCTCGACAAGGGGCGCGAGATCATCGCCATCAATGCCGACGCCACCCTGTCGGAAGCGGCAAGCCTGCTCGCCCGCCGCCGCATCGGGGCCGTGATCGTGCTGGGCGAAGACGGCATGCTCGCGGGCATCCTCTCCGAACGCGATGTGGTGCGCGCGATCTCCGCCGAAAGCGTGGCGGCGCTCGCCCGCCCGGTCAGCGGATTCATGACGCGCGAGATCACCACCTGCAGCGAAGACGATACGGTCGATGGCCTGATGGAACTGATGACCAATGGCCGCTTTCGCCATGTGCCCGTCGTCACCAATGGCCGCCTTGTCGGCATCGTCTCCATCGGAGACGTGGTGAAGACTCGCATCGAGGAAACGATGCGCGAAGCCGAATCCTTGCGCGAATACATCGCCACCGGCTGAGTTCCCAAAGGTTCCCGCGCAACCCGTTCAACTGCCGCGCGTTTCTCCTCTAGCAAAGGAGAACCCCCATGCCTTTTCGCAAGATTCTGCTCGGCACCGCCGCGGCTGCTTTCATAGCCGCGCCTGCGCTCGCCGAAGAAAACTATTATCACCAGAACCCGACGCCCGAAGAACAGGCGCAAACCCAATCGCTCAATTCCGATGCGCAAAGCGGAACCGTCGCGCCCGGCGCGCAAGCCAAATACGACGCGCAGCAGGAAGAATATGCGCGCCAGCAGGCGGACTATCAGCAAAAGAAGGCCGATTACGAAGCGCAGCGCAATCGCTACGCGCAGCAACGCGCGCACTATGCCGCCCAGCGCGATGCGTATTACGCGGAAGTCTCCGGCGATCCGTGGCTGGTGCCTGCCGTGGCGCCGCCGGCGTGGCCGGATGAGATGCGCCTCAACCGCCTCTATGTCGTTTCCGATCCGGGCCGCGAACTCGCCCGTGCCCCGCTTGTCGATGGTAATGGCCACTGGGTCGGCCGCGTGCGCGACGTCGAAACGGAAAACGGTTATGCGCGCCGCGTGAAGATCTATCTCTATCGCGATCACCGCTATGTCTGGGTGCGCCCGGGCCTGCTCCGCTACGACGCATCGGACGGCGTGCTGTTCACCCACCTCGACTATCGCGATCTCGCGAACATGCCGGGCTACAACGCCTGACACCTACATCCTGTAGAGTGGAAAGGCCGGTCTTCGCGCCGGCCTTTTTCATGCGCTCGCAAACTCCCGCAAAACGCGCGCGAAAGCGTCGGCATCTTCGACAAATGCCGAATGGCCGCCTTTCAGCAAGGCGACGGTGCCATTCTTCGCCGTCAGTGCCGCGTTCCGGGAGGCAGACCAGGGAATGATGCGATCGCTTTTCGCCCAGGCGAACAGGATCGGGCAATTCACCATCGCAACGAGGCCCCGCGCGTCCGCATCGCCGCGCGCGAAACTCTCCCATGCGCGCCGCAACGTGCCTGCCATCTCATAGCCCGCCGCAACGATGCGTTCGCGATGCGCTTGCGGCGCGCGCGGCAGCACCAGCCGCGTGTAATAGAAGCGGTAAGCGCCGCCGAACCATTTCCTCCCCATTTCGCCTGCGCGAAAGAACGAAACCATCCGCGCGATGGCGAACCGCGTCACGCCGTCGACAGGCCGCAATCCGCCCGCGTTGCACAGGATCAATCCACCCAGATCGCCGCGCGAAGCCGCCACCTGCAAGGCCGCGGCGCCGCCAATGGAATTGCCAAGCAGGATCGGTCTGTCCAACTGCAGCGTATCGAGCAGACGTGTCAGCACATCGGCATAGTGCTTTGCATCCGGCGCCTTGCCGTCGTCCGGCGAAAGCCCGTGTCCCGGCCAATCCACCGCGATCACTTCGAACCCATCGCCGACCTTTTCTGGTAGCAGCTCGAAATCGCGCGCGCCATGGGCGATCGCGTGCAGGCAGACAAGCGGTCTGCCGCGCCCGCGCCGCATGACGGCCAGCCGCGTTCCGCCCGCATCGACAAACTCGAACGGCGGCTGCGCTCCCAGTGCGGCCCGAAGCAGTGCGGCCCGAAGCGGTGCGGTCGGGAGCGGTGTGGAATTCGCCATGGCCTTCCTCCGCGATAAGTGATAGATATATCACTTGATGGCTGGCCCGCGCAAACGCATCCCGGAAGAGACCCGCGCCAAAC
>CAZTCU010000317.1:0-3458 GCA_964612235.1 uncultured Rhizobium sp. | reverse complement strand
CGTCGCGGACGATGGCGCGTTCCTCGCCGGCGCCCACAGCCAGGATGGCGGCGTGGGGCGGATTGATGACGGCGGTGAATTCGCGGATGCCGAACATGCCGAGATTGGAGATCGCGAAGGTGCCGCCTTCGAATTCTTGCAGCTTCAGCTTCTTGGTGCGGGCACGTTCGGCGAGCGATTTCACCTCGTTGGAAATGACGGCAAGGCCTTTTTCTTCGGCGTGGAAGACGATGGGCGTGATGAGGCCGAAATCGAGTGCGACCGCCACGCCGATATCGGCGTGTTTGTGACGCAGGATCGCGCCGTCGGTCCAGCTGGCGTTCACTTCCGGCACACGCAGAAGCGCGAAGGCGGCGGCTTTCACGACGAAATCGTTGACGGAGAGTTTGTAGCCGCCCTCCTTCGGCGCGCTCGCATTGAGGCGCGCGCGCGTGCCCATCAGCTCGTCTATGCGGCAGTCGATGGTGAGATAGAAATGCGGGATCAGCGCCTTCGCCGAAGTGAGGCGTTTGGCGATGGCTTTGCGCATGGAGTCGTGCGGGATTTCTTCGTACTCGTCGGGCTTGAAATAGAGCTTCGCGTCCGGCAATGGCGCGATGCCGGAAATTGTTGCACCGGCTGCTGCGGTGGGTTGAGTTGCTGGCGTGGCTTTGGCTTGCGGTTTTGCTCCGGCTTTCGCGGCATCGACATCGGCCTTAACGATGCGTCCGCGCGGACCGGAGCCGTGGAGTGCTGTTAGGTCAACGCCCTTTTGTTCGGCGATTTTTCTTGCCAGCGGCGATGCGAAAATACGACCGACGGATTTGGCTGAGGCCGTGTCCCCCTCACCCTGGCCCTCTCCCCCGGAGGGGGAGAGGAAATTCTTCTTTTCTACTCCCTCGCCCCCCTTGGGGGAGAGGGTTGGGGTGAGGGGGGCAGCTTGCTCAGGTTTTGCAGGCTTGGACTCCGCATGCACAGCATCTTTGATCGAGGACATTGCGCTCTCGATGTCCTTGCCGCCATCGCTTTCGTCTTCACCAATCAACGTCGCGATTGGCTGGTTGACTTTCACGCCTTCCGTGCCTTCGGGCACAAGTATCTTTCCGATGCGGCCCTCGTCGACGGCTTCGAATTCCATCGTTGCCTTGTCGGTTTCGATCTCGGCGAGGATGTCGCCGGACTTCACCTCATCGCCCTCGCTCACCAGCCATTTGGCGAGTTTGCCCTCTTCCATTGTGGGCGACAGCGCGGGCATGAGGATGTTGGTGGACATCAGGCGTCCTCAAGCGGGGCGAGCGCGTTCGCATTGTTTTCCCACTCGCGGCCATCGAACTCGGTCGTGATGATGGAATGGAAATCGGATTTGTCGAGGCAGCGGAAATTCACGCTGTAGCCATCAGGATGCGAGCGCGGGATGTAGAACGATTTGATGCCGCAGACCGAGCAGAACATGTGTTTGGCTGCACCGGTGTTGAAGGTGTAAGTCGTGAGCTTCGTCTTGCCCTTCACCAGCTTGAATCGCGCCTTCGGCACGATCAGGTGCAAGTACCCCGTCTTCGTGCAGATCGAGCAATTGCAATCGACAAGTTCGATTTCATCCGGCGTTTGCACTTCAAAACGCACCGCACCGCAATGGCAGCCGCCTGTCCGGGTTTTGAGCTTTTGCTTTGCCATGATCAGTCTCGATAACAAACCGCTTTCGCCGCAGCGACGATGTCGTCGGTGTGCGGGAGGGCTAGTTTTTCCAGATTGGCGGCGTATGGCATCGGCACGTCCTTGCCGGTGACCTTGGTGGGTGGCGCGTCGAGATAATCGAAGGCTTCGCTCGCTATCACGGCGCAGATTTCCGAGCCGATGGAGCAGACAGGCCAGCCCTGCTCTACCGTGACGATGCGGTTGGTTTTCATCACCGAATTGAGCACCGTGCGGGTGTCGAGAGGGCGAAGCGTGCGCAGGTCGATGATTTCGGCGTCGATGCCGTCCTTCGCCAAGATTTCAGCGGCTTCGAGCGCCATGCCGACGCAGATCGAATAGGTGACGATGGTGACGTCCTTGCCTTCTTTCACCACGCGCGCCTTGCCGATGGGCAGAACGAAATCGTCGAGCTTCGGCACGGGGAACGAACGGCCATAGACGATTTCGTTTTCGAGGAAGATCACCGGGTTGGGATCGCGGATGGCGGCTTTCAGAAGACCTTTCGCATCGGCGGCGAAATAAGGCGCGATCACCTTCACGCCCGGCACATGCGCGTACCACGAGGAATAGTCCTGACTATGTTGCGCGCCGACGCGCGAGGCAGGCCCGTTGGGACCGCGGAACACGATGGAGCAGCCCATCTGCCCGCCGGACATATACCGTGTCTTCGCGGCGGAATTGACGATCTGGTCGATGGCCTGCATCGCGAAATTGAAGGTCATGAATTCGACGATGGGTTTCAGGCCAGCAAACCCCGCGCCGACGCCCAGACCGGTGAAGCCATGTTCGGTTATGGGCGTATCGATGACACGGCGTTCGCCGAATTCTTCCAGCAGGCCCTGACTGACTTTGTAGGCGCCCTGATATTCCGCGACTTCCTCGCCCATCAGGAACACGGTGTCGTCACGGCGCATTTCTTCGGCCATCGCATCGCGCAACGCTTCGCGCACCGTCATGGTCAGCATTTCGGTGCCTTGCGGAATTTCGGGATCGGAGAGCGCGGCTTCGGCGCGCATTGTGTCGTCAGCGGCGCGGTTGGCGGGTTTGGCGTGCGCATGTTCCTCGCGAACTTCGGCGCGGGCCTCGGTGTTTGTTTCTTCGCGCGGGGATTTGGCGCGCGTGGCGGCAACGGGTTCGGCTTCTTCGCCGTCCATCACCAGCGTCGCGATGGGCTGGTTGACCTTCACGCCTTCCGCACCTTCCGGCACCAGCAGCTTGCCGATGCGGCCTTCATCGACGGCTTCGAATTCCATCGTGGCCTTGTCGGTTTCGATCTCGGCGAGGATGTCGCCGGATTTCACTTCGTCGCCTTCCTTGACCAGCCATTTGGCGAGTTTGCCCTCTTCCATCGTGGGCGAAAGCGCGGGCATGAGAATGTCGGTGGCCATTACGCGAGCACGTCCGTGTAGAGTTCTTCCGGCGCGGGCTCGGGAGATTCGGTTGCAAATTCCGACGCGGTGTTGACGATCTGGCGCGTCTGCTTGTCCATCGCCTTGAGGTCGTCTTCGGTGACGATCTTATCCGCGATCAGTCTGGTCGCGAGGTGTTCGATGGGATCGCGTTTCTCGCGCACGGTCTGCACTTCCTCGCGCGTGCGGTATTTCGCGGGATCGGACATCGAATGGCCGCGATAGCGGTAGGTCTTCAATTCCAAAATGATCGGGCCGTTGCCACCGCGGCACCAGGCGACGGCTTCCTGTGCGGCGGCATAGACGGCTTCGACATCCATGCCGTCCACTTCCTTGCCCGGAATGTTGAACGAGACGCCGCGCTTGTAGAAATGA
>CAZTCU010000316.1:0-3480 GCA_964612235.1 uncultured Rhizobium sp. | reverse complement strand
TGCCGAACAGCCGCGCCGTCGACTTCACGCCGATCAGCGCATCGTCATCCACGTCCTGATGCGCATAGATCGTGTCGTAACCGAGCGTCCAGAAGAAGCAGCCCGCATAGAGAAGCATATCCGCCGCATCAACGCGCCCCGTCTGCGCCGCAAAGCCCAGCAACGCTCCCCAATTGAACGTCAGCCCCAGCCACGCCTGCGGCCACCATGTCACACGCTTCATGAACGGATAGATCGCAACGAGAATGAGCGACGCCGCGCCCAGCTCAATCGCGAACAAATTGAACTGCAACAACACGACCAGTCCGACGAGACATTGCCCCGCCAGGAATATCGACGCCCGCTTCACGCTGATCACGCCGCTCGCAATCGGCCGCGCTCGCGTGCGCGCCACCTTCGCGTCGATGTCGCGATCCACGATGTCGTTGAAAGTGCAACCCGCGCCGCGCATCACAATGGCGCCGATCCCGAACAGCGCCACGAACCACACGTCGTTCCAGCTATCGAACGCGCGCCCCTGCGCGGCGGCGCCCATCAGCAACCCGAACACCCCCGGCCAGAACAACAGCCACGTCCCGATCGGCCGGTCCAGCCGCATCAGCCGCAGATAGGGCTGCAGGGCAGGGGACACGCCTTCGACCCACGACCGGGCGATAGCGTCGAGCGGTTTGGCCGGGTTGCTCATGGCATGTATTGCTTCAGGAGCGCCGAGATGGTGTTTCGGTCTTTTGGCGCGAGGTCACCAAGTCTGCGCGCGATCTGATGGTCGCTCACGGTCGCGATCCGTGGAACGCGAATGACGCAAGGCTCAGGCAATCCTGCGCGAACGCGATCTGAAACAACTATATCTTTAGGCCGCTGTCCCGACTTGGCGGTCGTGATCATCGCGATCCAATAGAGTGCGTGTTCGCTTTGCAGCTTGTCTGCGGAAATGACGAGGGCAGGGCGGCGCTTTGAATCGGTTCCTTCCAGAAATGGGAAATGCACTGCCACCACATCCCAGCGCTTATAGGTCACGGAATGCCGCCTCATCTTCTGGGCTGTTCCATTCTTCGAACGCTGCGTCCGCCAATGCGAGGAAGGCGCGATCCATGGCCTCGGCCTTGCGAACCACGACCTTTCCACCCTTCATCTCGAAAACGACCCTGTCGCCTTCTTTGAGCCGCAAGGCTTTGCGGACCTCGACGGGTATCGTGGCCTGACCTTTCGAGGTGAGGCGACTCATAAGGGGCTTGTTCAAACCGGCCTCCAGGTAATACGTATTACCTTCTTACCACATGATGCGGCGGCAGGTCCATGGATGAACTCACCGAACCGGGCGGAAAGGTCCGTCTCCATGTCGAGGCGGCACTTGGACCGAACGCGCACATCACGCCGTCCCCCGAACAGGCCCATTATCTCCTCCACGTCATGCGCGCCAAAACCGGCGAGCGCGTCAGCCTGTTCAACGGACGCGACGGCGAATGGCGCGCGACTATCTCGGAAGTCTCCAAACGCAACTGCACGCTCGTCTGCGAAACCCAAACCGCGCCGCAAACGCAAGCCCCCGACCTCTGGCTTGTTTTCGCGCCGATCAAGAAAACGCCTTCCGACTACCTCGCGCAGAAAGCAACCGAACTCGGCGTGCGCGTTCTGCAGCCCGTCTTCACCCGCCGAACCATCGTCACCCGCGTCAATCTCGAACGCATGCGCGCCAACGCCATCGAAGCCGCCGAACAATCCGGCCGCACAGATATCCCCGAAACGCGCGAACCGTTGCCGCTGGAAAAACTGCTCGCGAACTGGCCAACCGAACGCAAGCTGCTGTTCTGCGACGAAGCCGGCGACGCGCCCACCATTGCCGAAGCGCTCAATTCATCGCGCAACGAACCCTGGGCCATCCTCACCGGCCCCGAAGGCGGCTTCGACCCGAAGGAACGTGAAACGATCCGCGCGGTCCCATCGGTCGTGCCGGTAACTTTGGGCCAACGCATCCTGCGCGCCGACACGGCAGCACTCGCCGCACTCGCCGTCTGGCAATCGCTCGTAGGCGACTGGCGCTAGAATACGTCCTCGACTTTTTCCGCGGGCACGAGCGAGCGATAAGCGAATGTCTGCGCGCTGCAGAACGCCCCGTAAATGGCGACCGTGGTCAACAGAAAGAAAGGATAAATGACAAACCAATAATGTTGTTGTCTGGCGTAAAAGGCAGTGTTCCACGCGGAAATCTGATCGGGCGTTGCTCCATTTGAAAGCGATGGAGAAACAGGAAAGACGCCTAAGGCTGCCGAGCCAAGCGTTTGAATGAGCGCCGTCGGAACCAATATCCCTGCAGAGATCGCCAATATCTGCCAGAAATTCCCACGCGCCAATGACCATGCGCGGGGCAAATCGATTTTCTGCTCGGCAACGATGACTGACGGCAACAGAAAGGTCTGCCGTAAAAAACCGTAAAAGACTGCTGCATAAACACCGATAACACCCACAACGCCCACTACGTCCAAGAAGATGGATGTGTTTGCGGACGGCGTTGCGCCTGTTATCGCGGCCAGAAGCGTGCGCACTAGAACCACGCCAATAAGCAGCACAGCGAGTGCAGCCACGAAAATCAGCACCACGAGCAGATAAGCCCCTGCAAGTCGCCATACTGGCGCGCCAAGAGAGAAAAAGAAGTATGGCGATCCATTGCGGATACCGAGCGCATGCTGCGTAACGCCAACAATTTGAACGCAAACGATGAGATACAAAAGCAGAAAATACGGCAATGCGAACTGCCATTCTCCGGCCAGCATCGAGAAATCCCGCTCACTAAGCGCGGTCGAAAACGCAGCTAGATGGGTACTGACCGCCAATGAGGCTGCAGATATGACAACGAACGGCAACCATATAATCCCAAGAATGGAGGGAAACTGCTTGAGGACAAGACTGTAAGTGCGCGCAATCGTTTGCCCGACCGGAATTTTGTCCATCTGCCACGTTCCCCCAAGTTGAAAATGTGGGTCGGCGTCGAAGCGGCTGCTAGAACACGTCCTCCGCTTTTTCCGCCGGCACCAGCGAGCGATAGGCGAAGGCCTGCGCGCCGCAGGCATAACCGTAGAAGATCACGGAGACGATCAGATAGATCGGATAGAGCACAAACCAATAGTGCTGCATCCGCGTGGCGCTGTTCATGCTCCAGGCCGTGATCTGTTCGGGCGTGGCTCCTTGTGCTGCGGTGGGCGGCAGCCCCTGCCACACGAATTCGATCAGAAAAACGCCTTCGAGGATCACGAAGGGAACAAGCAACGCCAGGATGATGACGAACATCCGCCAGAAATTGCCGCGCCCCAAGGACCAAGCGCGTCTCAAGCCGAGCCGTTCTTCGGCAACCACGACCGGCGTCAAAAAGAATGTCTGGCGCACCAGCCCGTAGATGAAGGCGCAGTAGACGATCGGAACGATGATGATGACGGCAAGCCCGAGTACTCCTGCGGCCGCGCCGGAGGGTTTGGCCCCTTTTGC
>CAZTCU010000315.1:0-3482 GCA_964612235.1 uncultured Rhizobium sp. | reverse complement strand
GCCGCCGCTCTCGTTTCCGTGATTTGCACAGTCCCGCGCGAGCGGGACTAGGCAGTCGTTCATCCATAGAGGAACTCATATGACGGCATGGAAAGCGGGGGCCACGCTGGCCCTTTGTCTGATCGCGAGCGTGGCATGGGCGGAAAGCGGCAAGACGACCTTCGGCCAATGGGGCGTCGACCTTTCGGCGATGGATAAGAGCGTCAAGCCGGGCGACGACTTCTTCCGTTATGTGAACGGCAACTGGATGAAGACGGCGACCATTCCGCCGGATCGTTCGTCCACGGGATCGTTTCAGGATCTTCGCATCCTCAGCGAAAACCGGATGAAGGAGATCGTCAACGAACTGGAGGCGAAGCCTTACGATCAGCTCAACGCCGAAGAGAAGAAGCTGCGCGACCTCTACGACGCCTTCATGGATCAAAAGCAGATCGAAGAGCGCGGACTGGAACCGGCGAAAAAAGACCTCGACTATCTGGCAAGCCTGAAGACCCTGGAAGACGTGGCGTCGGCCATGGGCAAGGCGACGCTGCCGACATCTACTCCGTTCGGCATCGGCATCACTTACGAAGACAAGCATCCCGATACTTATGCGCTCAACCTCGTGCAGAGCGGGTTGGGAATGCCCGACCGCGATTACTATCTGAGCGACAACAAGGATATCGTTTCGACGCGGGAAGCCTATCGCCAATATCTCGGCACCATGCTGGGGTTGGCGAAGGTTCCGGATGCGCAAGCGCGCGCGGACAAGGTGTTCGCGCTGGAAACCGAAATCGCGAAGGCTCATTGGCCGGTGGCCGAGAAACGCGACCGCGACAAGGTCTACAATCCGATGACCGTTTCGCAGCTTAAGCAGCTTGCGCCGGACTTCCCCTGGGATGCGTTCTTCGCCGCGGGCGGAATTTCGGAGAAGGGGCCGAAAGGCGAGCGCGAGATCGTGGTGCGCGAGAACACCGCGATGGGGCCGCTGGCGAAAATCTTCGCGGCAACGCCGGTCGAAGTATGGCGGGATTATCTGACCGTGCACTACCTGCACGCGATGTCGCCCTATCTGCCGAAGGTGTTCGACGATGCGGATTTCGCATTCTATGGGAAAGTCCTGAGCGGTAACCAGCAGCAGCTTCCCCGCGACACG
Source organism: uncultured Rhizobium sp. (assembly GCA_964612235.1). Classification (GTDB taxonomy): domain Bacteria; phylum Pseudomonadota; class Alphaproteobacteria; order Micropepsales; family Micropepsaceae; genus Rhizomicrobium. The sequence continues at coordinate 2,347 of CAZTCU010000315.1, read as the reverse complement.
CGCGGTGTACATGTGCTCGACAATCTGATCGGCGAGGCGCTGGGCAAATTGTATGTCGCGAAATACTTCCCGCCGGAAGCCAAGGCGAAAGCCGAGACGCTGGTCGAGAATCTCCGCAAAGCCTATGACGCCGATATCCGCACGCTTGGCTGGATGACGCCGGAGACCAAAAAGAAGGCACTGGAGAAGCTTCACAAATTCACGCCGCATATCGGCTATCCCGACAAGTGGCGCGATTATTCGGCTTACGTCGTTTCACGCGACGATCTGATCGGCAATATCGAACGCGGCCAGGAATTCGAGTGGAAGCGCGAGTTGAACCGCATCGACCAGCCTGTCGACAAGGACGAATGGGAGATGACGCCGCCGACCGTGAACGCCTATTACCAGCCGCCGCTAAACGAGATCGTGTTCCCGGCCGCGATCCTGCAGCCGCCGTTCTTCGATCCCAATGCGGATGATGCGGTGAACTATGGCGGGATCGGCGTGGTGATCGGCCACGAATTGAGCCACGGCTATGACGACCAGGGTTCGAAGGTCGACGGAAACGGCGTGTTCAACAATTGGTGGACCAACGCGGACCGCAAGAACTTCGAAACGCGCGTGAGCAAGTTGGGCAAACAATATGACCAGTTCGAGCCGCTGCCCGGCCTGCATGTGAACGGCAAGCTGACCATGGGCGAGAACATCGGCGATTTGTCGGGCCTTACCGTCGCGCTCAAGGCCTACCGCATCTCGCTTGGCGGGAAGCCTGCGCCGGTGCTTGACGGATACACCGGAGTTCAACGGTTCTTCCTGAGCTACGGTCAGATCTGGCGTGCGCTCTATCGCGATGGCGCGATGCGCGCGCAGGTGCTTTCCAATCCGCACAGCCCGCCGGAATTCCGCGTGATCGGCGTGGTCCGCAACGTGGACGACTGGTACAAGGCGTTCAACGTGACGAAGGACCAGAAATATTATCTGGCGCCCACGGACCGGGTGAAACTTTGGTAGTCGCAACGCGCCGCCGGAAATTTCCGGCGGCGCTCTTCTTTTGACCGCAGGAGAAAATCATGCGTCGTCTTCCCGTTCTTGCTGTGTTGTTTGCCGGAGCCAGCGTTGCTGCGTTGGCCGCATCGGGCCCAGCTTTTCCGCCGTGGGGTCTTTCGCTTTCCTACATCGACAAATCGGTGGTGCCGGGGAGCAACTTCTTCATGTACGGAAATGGCGGCTGGATGAAGACTGCGCAGATCCCGGGAGATCGCACCTATGCCGGCGTGAATCTGGAGTTGAACAAGCAGAATGAGGAGCGGCTGAAGTCCATCGTCGCGGACTTGCAGAAAAAGAAAAACCCCACCGCCGAAGAAGAGAAATTACGCGAACTCTACGATGCTTTCACGGATCAAAAAGCCATCGAAGCCAATGGGCTGAAACCCGCCGAGAACGATTTGGCTGTCATCGCCGCGCTGAAAACCACCGACGATGTGGCGCGCGCCATGGGCGATCCGCGGTTGGGCCTGGATGGACCGTTCGGCGTCTATATCGGCGTCGACGACAAGCATCCCACCAACTATTCGGTGAACCTTTATCAATCCGGTCTGGGACTGCCGGATCGTGACTACTATCTGCGCAACGACAGGGAAATCGTGGCGACCCGCGACGCTTACAAGAAATATCTCGCGCAGATGCTGACGCTGGCGGGCGAAAAGGACGCGCAATCCAAAGCCGAGGCCATTTTCAAACTGGAAAATGCGCTGGCGCAAAGTGCATGGCCGGCTGCCGACCGCCGTGACGCGGACAAGACATACAATCCCCTGACCATCGCGGAGTTGAAGAACCTCGCGCCGCAATTCCCCTGGGATGCTTATTTTTCATCCGCCGGTGTTCCGGAGAAAGCCCCGCATGGCGCACGCACAGTAATCGTGGCCGAGAAATCGGCGTTTCCGAAACTGGCAGCAGCATTCGCGGAAACGCCCGTGTCGGTGTGGCGCGATTATCTGACGGTGCGGTACCTGCATGCTTTCGCGGCATATCTGCCTGAGCAGTTCGACAACACCGATTTCGATTTCTACGGCAAAGTGCTTTCCGGCAAGAAGAAACAACTGGATCGCGCCACGCGCGGGGTGCAGTTGCTCGACAACGCCATTGGCGAGGCGCTGGGCAAGCTTTATGCCGCGAAATATTTCCCCCCGGAAGCCAAGGCCAAGGCGCTGAAGCTGGTCAACAATCTGCTGAAAGCCTATGAAGCCGATGTGAAGACGCTTTCCTGGATGACCCCGGAAACCCGCGCGAAGGCCCTCGAGAAACTGCACAAGTTCACGCCGAAGATCGGCTATCCCGATCATTGGCGCGATTATTCGACGTTGCG
>CAZTCU010000314.1:1471-3505 GCA_964612235.1 uncultured Rhizobium sp. | reverse complement strand
TGTCGGAAACGATGTCTATTTGCATGGGCTAAGCTTAGCCCGGCGCGGCCGCGCGCGAAAGCCGTTGCGCCCGCCCGCCGGATCGTGTTTGCAGGGGGAACCGATATCAGGAGAAATTTCATGTCCAAGGATCTGGCGGGCAAGGCCGCCTTCGTCACGGGCGCCACCAGCGGATTGGGCCGGCGTTTCGCGCGCCTGCTTGCGGATGCCGGCGCCAGCGTCGCCATCGCAGGCCGCCGTGTCGACCGCCTTCAAACATTGAAATCCGAAATCGAAACCGCGGGCGGCAAATGCGCCGCCGTCGCGCTCGATGTTACCGACGCCAAGCGCATCGTGCCCGCGCTGGACGAAGCGGAAGCCGCGCTCGGCCCCATCGACATCCTGGTCAACAACGCGGGCATGAACAGCTTCGGCATGGTGACCGACCTTCCCGACGAAGGTTTCGACGCCGTGATGAACACCAATCTGCGCGGACCGTTTTTTCTCGCGCGCGAAACCGGCAGGCGCATGATCGCGCGCGGCCAGGGCGGGCGCATCATCAACATCGCCTCCATCGGCACATTCAAGGTGCTGCCGGGATTGACCGCCTACTGCATCTCCAAAGCCGCCATCGGCATGATGACCAAATGCCTGGCGCGCGAATGGGCGCGTCACCGGATCAACGTCAACGCCATCTGCCCCGGCTACATCGAAACCGAACTCAACAGCGAATGGTTCGAAAGCGAAGGCGGCAAGAAGCAGATCAATTCTTTTCCGCGCAAGAAGCTGATGGAAGAAGAAAATCTCGATGCGATGATGCTGCTGCTGGCCTCCGATCGATCAAGCGCCATCACCGGCTCATTGCTGACAGTGGACGACGGCCAATCCCTCTAATCTTACCTCCCCCTCGCGGGGAGGTCGACGCGCGACAGCGCGGCGGGTGGGGCCGCGCAACGCACTCACTGCCCTTCGTTTTGCTCGCCGGGAAGATCCGTCATCGCATCGTTGCTCTCCGCATCGACCCGTATCTCGCTGATACGCGCGGCGGGGCGCGGCGCAACCGTTTTCGCGTCCACCGGCACAAGCGCCTCGATCACGGCGGCATCGGGCGGCGGCGGCACGGCAACGAATTCGAACGCCATCACATGCGCATCCTTCGATGCTTTCGGGCGCAGATGCGGGTTCGTCCACCCGCCGCTGCTGACGGCGCCATGCGCGGTGATCACCAGCTTGCCGTCATCGTTGGTGGTGACGACCGAATCCACTTTGTAGACCGGTTCCGGCGCCGTCTTGTGCGGCGCGGCAACAGCCGGCGCGACGGCGAAAATCGCTGCGAAACCAAGAGCGAGACTGCGTCTGTTTACCTGCATTGGTCCGCCAGCTAAGAAAACAAATACGGCGCAATTGAGATAGGGAGAAGGGCCATGGGTCCGTTGCAGGGCATCAAGGTTGTGGAGTTCCAAGGTATCGGGCCGGGCCCGTTCACCGCAATGCTACTTTCTGACATGGGGGCGGACGTGATCCGCGTCGACAGGAAGGGCGGACGCACGCCGAACAAGACCGAAGTCACCTATCGCGGACGCAAGGCGGTGGCGTTCGATTTGAAAAAACCCGAAGCGGTTGAAGCGGCTCTGAAGTTAATCGACGGCGCGGATGCGTTGATCGAAGGCTTTCGTCCCGGCGTGATGGAGCGTTTGGGCCTCGGCCCCGATGTGTGTCTCAAACGCAACCCCAAACTTGTTTATGGCCGCATGACCGGCTGGGGCCAGACCGGCCCGCTCGCCCAGGCCGCCGGTCACGACATCAATTACATCGCTTTAACTGGCGCGTTGCACGGCATCGGCAACGCCGGAAAGAAGCCGGTTCCGCCGCTCAATCTCGTCGGCGATTTCGGCGGCGGCGCGCTTTATCTCGCGTTCGGCATCGTCTGCGGATTGGTGGAAGCCAAACGCTCCGGCAAAGGCCAGGTGGTAGACGCCGCGATGACGGATGGCGCGGCCTCGCTGATGTCGATGTTCTACGGCATGAACGCGATGGGCTTCTGGCAGGATACGC
>CAZTCU010000314.1:0-1371 GCA_964612235.1 uncultured Rhizobium sp. | reverse complement strand
TCGCTGATGTCGATGTTCTACGGCATGAACGCGATGGGCTTCTGGCAGGATACGCGCGGCGTGAACCTGTTGGATTCGGGCGCGCATTTCTACGACACCTATGAAACGAAGGACGGCAAATACGTCGCCATCGGTTCCATCGAACCGCAATTCTATCGCGAACTGCTGGAAAAGACCGGCATCACCGACAGCGCGTTCGAAATGCAGATGAACCCGCAAGGCTGGCCCGCGCTGAAGGAAAAACTCGCCGCCGTTATCAAAACGAAAACGCGCGACGAATGGGATGCGATCATGCTGGGCAGCGATGTCTGCTACGCGCCGGTGCTTTCGCTGAAAGAGGCGCCCAAACATCCGCACAACGTCGCGCGCGAGACATTCGTTGAAGTCGACGGCGTGGTGCAACCCGCGCCCGCGCCGCGCTTCTCGCGCACGCCGCCGAAAGTGCAGGGCGGGGTGACGGGAGCGGACAACGAGGCTGCGCTCTCCGGCTGGGGTTTCAGCCGCGCGGAGATCGACAAACTCTCGCAGGCCGGCGCGATCTGACATGCGCTTCCTTCCGGGCACCGAAGCCCGCAGGCGCATCTATCTGATGCGTCACGGGCATGTGGATTATCTCGATCGCAAGACCGTCGAAAGCGGCGCGATGCACGAAGTCGTGCTGACGCCGCGCGGCCGGATGCAGGCCGAAGCCGCGGGCCGCGCGTTTGCGCATGTGCAATTCGACCGCGCCGTGTGTTCGGGCTATCCGCGCACCAAGCAGACGGCAGAAGGCGTGTTGTCGTTCGTGAAGGATGCGCCATCGCTGGAGATCGACCCCGGCCTGGTCGAAATACACGGCGGCAAACTTCCGCCCGTGCGCAGCCGCGAAGAACTCATCCGCGCGATGAACGCCTTTTTCGAACGCGCGCATGAACCCGGCGCCACCAACCACGAAGGCGGCGAGGTGTTTGCCGAAGCGCAAGCCCGCGCTGTCTCCTCAATCGAACGGCTGCTCGATCAACCGGACTGGCACACCAGCCTCGTCGTCGCCCATGAAGGCATCAACCGCCTGATCTTGAGTTGGGCCTGCGGCGCGGGCCTCTGTGCGATGAGTTCGTTCGAACAGGACACCGGCTGCATCAACGTGATCGATTTCGACCTGAACCGGCAAGACGGCGTGCGCCGCGCCCTGATCAAGGCCGTGAACCTCACGCCCTACAATTATCTGAAGCACGGCATGAACCTGACCAGCCTCGAAGCCATCTTCGAACGCGACGTCAACGACAAACCGCCGGGGTAGATGTCACCTCAAAAATTGTCATGGCCCGCGAATGCGGGCCACCCAGGTGGGTTCTGTACAAGTTGGAAATTTTCACGCGGAGGCGCGGAGTA
>CAZTCU010000313.1:0-3509 GCA_964612235.1 uncultured Rhizobium sp. | reverse complement strand
ATCTGGATGCTGTAGCCTGAAAAGTTGGTCTTCGTGAACGTCAGGTTGGGCACGTTCTTGACGAGATCGGGGCCGCCGGCGGTTTGGGTCGCCGTCAATTGTTCCTGGCTGAATGCCGAAATGGCGATCGGCACGCTTTGCACATCCGCGCCGCCCAGCTTCGACGAGGTCACCGTCACCGTTTCCATCGCGGCTCTCGCGGGAGCGGCCTGAGCGAGGATAACCGGGCTTATCTCTGTCGAAGAATGCGTCTCGGGAACGATCGTGATGACGCCATCGTCGCGGTGAGCAACGAAGCCCGTCCCTGCGAGAATTCGCGTCAACGCTTCGCTGCTGTTGGTCTCGCTCGAGACACCGTTGCTGCGGACCCCTTTCACGGCATTGGCGGAAAAGACCAGCTGGGCGCCCGTTTGCGAAATGTACGACTTCAGTGCCTGCTCCAGATCGCCGCTTGGGACGTCCAGTTCGCGCCCCAGAGCAACGCTCGTCAGGCTTGCCGCAGCAACTCCGGCCAACAATGCGGATTTGAAGAATTTGTGCACCGAGATTTCCCCCTCTTTGCAGACCGCGCGCCGGCGATCCGTGAACATTCGAATTTCATTCACTGCGAGATGACGATGTTTTTGCCGCGCTCTTTTACGTGCAGGCCCAGCACCGACTGGGCCACGCGACCGAACAGATCGACATTGTTTGCCGGAAACGTCCCCACGATGCGCTGCTGTGCGGCGTCGCTATCTGCAACGAAGACTTTGCGCTCGTTGTAGCGGTTCAACTCGGCTGCGGCATCCGCCAATGTCGTCCGGTCGAAAACGAGCACGCCTTTCCGCCATGAAAGCTCCCGAGCGATACTTTCCTGCGTCGTCTTCACGACGGACATGGCGGTCGCGGTCGCGATTGCCACATCGCCGGGCTGAAGGATGGCGTGTTGGCCGTCCGGCTGGTTCGGCGAATCGATCTCCGCGCTGCCCTCGACCAGCGTCACCTGCAACTGATCGGGCTCCCGGCGAACGACGAACTTCGTTCCGATATCCGTGATGCGATGATTTCCGGCCAATACGACAAAGGGGCGGCCGGCATCGTGCACGACCTTGAAGAAGGCTTCGCCGCGATCGATCCAGACAGTTCTCTTATGTTCGTCGAATTTGGTTCGGATTACCGTTTCGGTGTTCAATTCGATCTGCGATCCATCGGCCAGTGTCAGAACCTTGTGACCGCCAAGATCGGTCGAATAGACCGATGCTTGCGGCTGATTGGTCGATACCACCGACCAGATCCCCACAAGCGAAACGGCGGCAATCGCCGCGGCTGCAATATGCAGACGCATGCGCCTGGTCCGCGTGCCGGTGTTCTCTTTGGGCGTGCCGAATGTGCCTCGCAGCGCCACCAGTCGGTCGGCGCGCTTCCATCCATCGCGAATCCGCAGATACGAAATCCGGTGTGCCGTCGATCTTCCCAGCCACTCGGCCAACGAGGCGTCGTCTTGCGCGCCCCAGTCTTCGCGGTCGGCCCGTTCCACCCAGGAGATCGCCTCGGCTTCGATTTGCGACGCCGGGATGCCTTGGCAATCTTTATCGGATTGCGGGCCGCTCACGACACATCCCCATCGGCGGAAGGATCGCCATTGATCGCAGACACGATCACGCTCATTCCGGCCGCAAGATGTTCGGCAACGGTCGCTTCGCTGATTCCCATGCGGATCGCGATCTCGCGTCGCGACAGCCCCTCGATCTTGCGCAAGATCATCGCCTGCCGGCGGCGTTCCGGCAGCAGGTCGAGCGCCCTGCGCAATCTTCCAAGCTCCGACCGCGCGGCGGCCGTGCGATCCGGTCCGGGTTCGTCGCTTTCAATCGACAGCTGCTCGAAATCCGCGACCGACTCGATCGAAATCACCTGGGCGTGGCGGATGCGGTCGACAACGAGATTGCGCGCTATCGTCATGACAAACGGCCTTGCGGGATCTGGAATTCTCTTCTGTGCGGCTTCATAGACTTTGACGTAGACGTCCTGCCGCAGGTCCGCCGCGTCGCTTGGATTGCGCAGGCAACGGTTCAGGAACTGCATCAAAAGCCCTTCCAGCGGTATGACTTCGCGGACGAACCAGTCGTCGACGGAGGGCGTGTTCATCGGCACACCGACAAAGCGGGTGTCGGCTTTGCTTTGACCGTTATCGGAACCGTCAGCCATCCCCCGGCTTTCTTGGTCTACGAGGGTGAAATCCTACGCTCTCATGAGATTGAACGGGCGGTGAGCCCGCGATGTAGGGGTGCCGGTACCACTTTTTCGAGGGATGCTCTTTTTCTTTCTGCTGACCGCAGAGGTACAACCCACTTGCGAAATAAAATTGCCGCTTTGGAAGATGTAAGCGCTGTATAGGTGGCGCAGTTCTGCCGGGACAACAAAAAAGAACGGAGGAAAAGCGCCGCCCTTCGCGCGCATGATGGATCGCGCCTTGCGAGCCGCGCAGCACCTGCACCGAAAAAAGTTCGGAGGCAATATCGTTGCGCCGCAGTGCCCCACGATCCACATCGCCGACGAAGTGAAGCGTGCGGCCGCCAACAAAGCGGTCGCGAGGCCAACTCTCGCCAAGCCTTTTCGAAAAGTCCCAAACGCGGGAAATTTCTCGGTCGCACGTATCGCGTGGGTCGTCGAAAAGGAAATGGCGCGCCCGAAAGGTTTCGAACCTCTAATCCCCAGATTTCGTGGGAGGGCCGAGCGATACTTAAGCCTTTGAATTCTTCAAAACGAAAGCAGGACCGACATATGCCAGCCAACCTGCGTTTCGCCTGTAACATCCTCAAAGCGAGGTCCCAACGCCGTTAGCAATTGGACGCTCTTGCCCGCCGTGTACTGGAAACCAAGACCCAATCCCGTCGATGAATGACCTCCGGTCGTTTCGGCGCCTTGGCGATAGATTTCCGTGCCCAGGCTCAACGATTGGGCAATTTGGTAAGTGACCGCCCAGCCGGCGATGCAATGGTTCTTACCGCCGCTCTTCGCGTCGATAGTGCAACCGCCGCCGCCAAAGGTCGACCACTTGTCGAGACTCTTTCCGATCCAAATCGGAATGAATATCTTGGATCCGCCATTTGCCGAAGATGGCAGAAATAGCCGCGGTGCCGTCGCAACATCCCAGCCGAAATCGTCTTGCCGGATAAAGCGATATTTTGCAGCGAGTTCAGGGTTGCCAAGAACCGTTTGGGGGATCGGCCCGCCCACGTCACGTTCCATCGGTACATTCGCAGTAAGCTGAACGTCATCGGTAAGCGCGTAGTTGAGTTCCAGACCGAAAGTGCCGCCGGGTTCGCCGATTGCTCCGGTCGTGAAGAGGTAGAGATCAAACTGGCCTCGATCGGGTATTCCTGGATCGTCCGTAATATAGGGTGCGCCGGCCTTGGCGACCTCGAAAGGGGCGCCAAGCAGCGCCAAAAACGACAGCGTGTGGGACACGTGCCGGGCCATGACGAACAAGGCTGTCAATGAAGCCTTCCGCGCTGGACTCGTCGATATGC
>CAZTCU010000312.1:0-3514 GCA_964612235.1 uncultured Rhizobium sp. | reverse complement strand
CGACCTGGGAGCCGGTGCCCGGCCTCAAATTCTCGTTCGCGGGCGGTTATGAAAGCACGCGCATCGACGACGGCCAGCAGGCCATCGACCTGATCGACCGCACGGCCGGACACACCGATTGGGTGGTGATGAAGCCGTTTGTTGGGCAATCGTCCAATTGCATCATCCCAACCTATGTAGCAGCGGCGCTCGTCGTGCGGTACGCCGCGAACGGCGAAGGCAATCCCGGACCTCAGGCCTGCGGCATCACTTACAATGCGGGCAAGGATCCCGTCACACAGCAACCCTTCGCCGACGGCACATATCCGATGACGATAAGCCATGCCGGCTATCCCACAATTACCTACCCCGGCTTCGATCCAGCCACCGCGCCCAACAACGGCGAAGGTTTCACCAAGGATCTGAGCGGCAACGAACTTCCCAACGCGCCGCATTACACGGTCTCGCTGGGCGCGGATTACACCTTGCCGGTTTCACCGGATTGGGCGGCCACCTTGCACGGCGATTTCTACTGGCAGTCGAATTCATGGGCGCGCGTTTTCAACGACGATCCCTATGATCGCATCCACGGCTACAGAAACGTGAACCTCGCCCTGATCCTGACGAGCCAGGACGGCTGGCAGGCGATGGCCTACGTCAAGAACGTGTTCGATGTCACCGCCATCACCGGCGACTTCCTGAACAGCGACGACTCCGGTCTCACCACCAACATCTTCCTCACCGATCCGCGCCTGTTCGGCGTGCGCGTGACCAAGCATTTCGACGGAAATGGCTTGCCGTCGGACGGCCTGGACTTCCTCAACACCGACAGCAAACCGCAGGTCTGGATTCAACTGGGCGGCAATTTCAACGCCAATCTCGCGGCCGACACCTCACCCTACAATCCGCTTAGCACCAAGTTCTTCCCCAATGGCGGCGGGCCGACACCGAGTTGGACCTCTGCTCTGCTCACACCGGCCCAACTGCAAAAAACGCCCGACAGCGGCTTCGATTGGCAGGGAAGCCTGACATTCGCTCCGAAAGACAGCGACTGGGTGTTGAAGGCGGGCGTCCGTTACGGGCGCGCATCACACCACGAGCATTTCCACCGCACGGTCCCGCCCGGCGGCACGAGAACCGAGATACATTTCTTCGGACAGACGATTCATTGCTCGCAATACGCCGGAATACCCGGTTACGAAGCCTTCGTGAATGGGTGCTATCACGGCCTCTGGAACGATTTCGAAGATTCCCAGAACAGTTCCAGCGAACAACACGCGATGATCGACTTCACGCTGGGCAAGGATGTCGGGCTCGGCTCGTTCGGCGGTGAGAGCACGATCGGCGCGGGCGTACGCATCGCGCAGTTCAATTCGCAATCCTCGCTCGATCTGGGCGCCGACCCGAACTATCACCTGGCGACCGATCTTCAGCTGAAATATCACGAGACGTGGGAGTTCCTGTCCCAGGAACGCCGCAGTTTCCATGGCGTGGGCCCGGAAGTGACGTGGGATGCCAGCCATCCGCTGTTCGGCAACGAGGAAGACGGCACGATCAGCATCGACTGGGGCGTGAATGCAGCCGTGCTGTTCGGGCGGCAACGTTCGATATTGCACCACACCGTCCGTCATTGTGCGCATAGCGGCTTCGGCACGCTCGTGCCTTGCGATGGGGGCGGGATCGGCGGCGACAACACCGAGATCGTCGAACCGGCGGACGACATCGATCGTTCCCGCACCGTCACCGTGCCCAACATCGGCGGTTATCTCGGCGCCTCGATGCGCTATCACAACGGCAAGGTCAGTCTCGGCTATCGCGCCGATACGTTCTTCGATGCAATGGACGGCGGCGAGCAGACCGCAAAAAGCTACAATCGCGGCTTCTACGGCCCGTATCTGAACGTCAGCCTCGGCCTGTAGCGTTGCTCGCCTTTTGAAGAAGGCGTCGAGGAAATCCGCAGGCGTGGGCTGCTCTGGCTCACCCATCGCATCGGCGCGCCGACATCCGAAACGATTGTCGCCTGCCTGATGGCGCCATATTCCCCATCGTCATTCCCTGACGCGATGTGATCGCGAGCAGGCTGAACAAATCGGCTGATCGCCGGCGCTGATGCGCGGCGTGTCGGTTCGCATATACGCAAGAACAGATCGAACAATGGTGGGCGCGATAGGGATTGAACCTATGACCCCTCCCGTGTGAAGGGAGTGCTCTCCCGCTGAGCTACGCGCCCGCTCGCGAAAAGCGGACCCGCCCTATAAGGGGCTGGCCCAAGCGTCGTCAAGTTGGCGGATTTGGCTTCGAATTCAGGAAAGAAGCCGCCGTGCCAGCGCCGGAATCTCCGAAAAATCGCCGGTCACGGCGTCGGCCCCCAGCAGGTGGGCGGGCTCCGGCGTGTAGCCGTAATCGACCACGATCACGGGCACGCCCGCAGCGCGTGCGGTGTTCACGTCGGTGATGCTGTCGCCGATCATCACGGCACCCGCGCCCGGTCCGCCCAGCTCGTCGACCACGGCATGAAACACCCGCGCGTCCGGCTTGTTCACCTCCATCCGCCCCGCACCGTGAATGGCGCCGAAGAAGCCGGTCAGGTCGAGGGCGGGCAGCAGCAGGTCGGTCAGTTCCTGGGGCTTGTTGGTCAGCACGGCCAGCCGGGCGCCGCCCGCCTTCAGCCGCCCCAGGGTGGCCTCCACCCCCGGAAAGGGGCGGCTCGCCACCGCGATATGCTTCTTATAATGGGCGATATAGGCGTCGATCAGGCCGGGCAGGCGGGTCTCGTCCATCGCCGGGCCGGTCATCTCGAAGGCCTGCACCAGCATGCTGCGCGATCCCAGCCCCACCAGATGCCTGAGATCGGCATGGTTCACCGGCCTTCGCCCCTCCTGCAGCAGAATGGCGTTCAGCGCCCCCAGAAGATCGGGGGCGGTATCCACCAGAGTTCCATCGAGATCGAAGACGAGAGCGGGCGAGGGCAGCGAATCCATGAAGCCAGTTAACCCACAGGTTGCTTTCCCATGGCAATATGCCGTCGCAAAACGTCACTTTACCGCCATTTCCGCCCTGTTTATCGCGGGCCGGGCGGGGGCGTACAAAGGTTAAGACGGAAGCGAGCGTAAAGCGTTGGGCAAGGCTGCGGTCATACTTGCTGCGGGTATGGGCACCCGCATGAAATCGGCGACGCCCAAAGTCCTGCACAAGGTCGCGGGGCGCGCCATCCTCGGTCATGTCATCGCCGCTGCGCGCGGCGCGGGCGCCACCAAGATCGTGGTCGTCACTTCGCCGGATGGCCAGGCCGTGCGCGACTACGCGGCGAAAGAGGGCGCAGACGCCGTTATTCAGGAACAACAATTGGGCACCGGCCACGCCGCGAACTGCGCGGCAAGCGCGCTGAAAGATTTCACCGGCGTCGTCGCCGTCACCTATGGCGACATGCCGTTGCTCACTTCGAAAACCTTCGAAGCGTCGTACGGCGCGCAGAAGACCGCGGGCATGGCCATCGTCGCCTTCGAAGCGAAAGATCCATCCGCTTATGGCCGCG
>CAZTCU010000311.1:0-3546 GCA_964612235.1 uncultured Rhizobium sp. | reverse complement strand
AGCATCGCCTCGGTCTGTTCGAGCGCGCCTTCGGCCCAGTTCTGACGCGGCGACCAGGTGTCGCCGACGACATAGAGCGCGCGGCCCTTGAGCGGCTGGAGCATCGCGTCGGACGCCGCGAGCGGATCGGCGCCCGTGTTCCAGGCGGCAAGACCGCCGCCATAGGGATCGACGCTCCAGTCCTGGAAGGCGGCGGCGACGGGGGCGGGCGCGGGCACGCCGAATGTGGTGCTCGCCTGCTTGTGGAGTTCCTGGGCCAGCGCGCTGTCGGCGCCGAGCCACGAAAGACCGGACGCACCGGACTTGGCGGGGCCGGCGAGCGCGCGCAAGGCTGCGGCATCTTTCGTCTCGCTCATGGTTTCGAGGAGGCCGAAGCCGCCTGTGGCTTCGCTTGCCAGGCGTTGTTCTTCCGCGCCCAGCGCGATGAATTGGCGCGCCGATGCATCGGTGAGCGAGCGTCCGCCGTGGATGCCGAGATCCTTCCACCACGGCGCGCTGTAGAGCAGGAACGCCTTGCACGCGGCGACCTGCGAAACGCTGGCGAGAGCTTGCGCGAACGGTTTGGAGGCGCGCGCGCGGAAATCGGGGATGGCGTCGATGGCGCGCCGCGGCATCGCCAGGATCACCGTCTTGGCGGCAAGCTGGGAGCGCTTTCCGTTTGCGTCTTCGAAGGCGAGTTTGAAGGTGCCGCCCTTGCCTTCCGGCACGGTGAGGCTGACGAGACGTTCGCTTCTGGAGACGATGTCGCCGAAGGGCGTGAGCTTTTCGGAGATGGCGCGCGGCAGCGACTCGAAGCCGCCCGCGATGGTGAAGAACGGGCCTTCGGAATCGGCGTCGCGCAGGACGGAATCGAACAGCGCCAGCGCGTTGCCTTCGAGCGCCGCGTCATCGAGGCGCGCGGTGTCGCGCAGGAAATCGCGTTCGCCTGGCGACAGCGCATCAGCCAACAGCGCGCCCGCATTCCATGCAGAGAGCGGCTTGCCTTTGACGCCAATCGACAGCCGCTTGGCGCGCCATTGCGCGGGCGTGAGGCCGGCGGTTTCCGGCGCGATGGCCGCGAGTGTCTTGCGCAGGCTCCACGCCGACAGATCCTGATGGGCTGCGGGCATCTCGTAAGGCAGCGCATCGGCGCCGGCACCTGCGTGTGCAAGGGGGATGTTGCGGGTTTTGAGATTGAGCCTGTCCTGCGGCAGGTCGAGCGGTGTGGGGCGCATCACCAGATCGAGCGCGCGGGCGAGCCCCGTGACGTGGCGGTGGGAATCGAGGAAGCGCGCCCCGCCCGCCTCGCCGATCAGGCCGGGTGCCTGTGGAAAGGCGATGGAGCGCAGGCGGCCGCCCAGCCGATCGCTCATCTCGAACAGGCGCAGCGACTGGTTGGGCTTGGAGGTGGCGAGCCGCAGCGCCGCATAGACACCGGAGAGCCCGCCGCCCACGATGGCGATATCGACGTCGCTGGCGGCGAAGGCTGCGCGCGGCATCAGCGGCAAGGCCGCGGCGGCGGCCGCTCCCGTCAAAAGGGCGTTTCGGCGTGTGATGGTCATGGTGTCCTCCCCTGGTCCGGCTCGTTGTGGCGGGACTTGGGAGGAGCCTAGAGGTCTTTTGTGGCCGCAATTGGGGAGACGGCGTATAAAAATGGCTTTTGTGACGGAATTCGCCTGCCGCCGGATCGGCGAGCAGGCCCAAGGAGTTAGGTTTTCATGGCGTTGATCGGTCCCAGCGGACGGCCCGTAACAAGCAATGTGGCAAGCAGTGGCGGGGCGGAGGTTGCCGCGCCCAGCGCAGGCGCGCCTTCCGCCTATATCAAGGACAGCGGTATCGAGACCTTCGCGGCCGACGTGATCGATGCGTCGCGCGAGGTGCCGGTGATCGTGGATTTCTGGGCGCCGTGGTGCGGGCCGTGCAAGCAGCTTGGGCCGATGCTCGAAAAGCTGGTCAACGAGGCCAAGGGCGCGGTGCGCCTGGTCAAGGTGAACATCGACGAGAACCAGGAGATCGCGCGGCAGCTGCGCATCCAGTCGATCCCGACCGTCTATGCCTTCAAGAACGGCCAGCCGGTCGATGGCTTCATGGGCGCCGTGCCGGAATCGCAGTTGCGGGCCTTCCTGCAGAATCTGACGGGCGGCCATGCCGGGCACGATCATGCCGAGGAAGTTCTGGCCGCAGCCGACGAGGCGTTCGCGGCAGGCGATGTGAACATGGCGGCACAGGCCTATGCCCATGTGCTGCAGGACGAGCCGGGACATCCCAAGGCGGTGGCGGGTCTCGCGCGCTGCTACCTTAAGACCGGCGATGTCGAGCGCGCCAAGAACACGCTGCAGCTTGTGCGGCCGGATGGTGCCGCCGACGAAGCCATTCGCGCGGTGGAAGCCGAACTGAAGCTGCGCGAACAGGCGGCGGATACGGGCGATCTCGACGAATTCAAGAAAAAGCTCGACGCCGATCCGAACGATCATCAGGCGCGCTACGATCTGGCGCTCGCGCTCGACGCCAAGGGCGACCGCGAGAACGCGATGAACGAATTGCTCGACATCGTGAAGCGCGACCGCAAATGGAACGACGATGCGGCGCGCAAACACCTGGTGACCTTGTTCGAGGCGCTGGGGCCTGCCGATCCGCTGACGCTGGCCGCACGGCGCAAATTGTCGTCCATCCTGTTCTCGTGAAGGCGTTGTAAGTGCCGCGTCATTATCATTCGATCGAAGAGCTGCCCCGGACCTTGCCGGTGTTTCCGCTGACAGGCGTGCTGCTTCTGCCGCGCGGGCAATTGCCGCTCAACATCTTCGAACCGCGTTATCTCGCGATGGTCGATACCGCGCTGGCGGGACCGCGCCTGATCGGAATGATCCAACCGACGGAGCATGAGAACAGTTCGGCCAAGCCGCCGCTTTCGGCGGTGGGATGCGCGGGCCGCATCACCGCGTTCGGCGAGACCGATGACGGGCGTTATCTTCTCACGCTGACGGGCCTCTGCCGTTTTCGCATCGCGAGCGAACTGGACGTGATGACGCCGTACCGCCAGGTGCAGGCGGATTATGGCGACTTTGGCGACGATCTGAAGACGACCGATCACGAGATTCCCCGCGAGCGCGTAATCAAGGCGCTGAAGCAATATGTGAAACGGCGCGAGTTGAAGGCGGATTGGAGTTCGGTCACCAATGCGCCGCCGGAAACGCTGGTCAATGCGCTGGCCATGCTGTGCCCGTTCGAGCCTGCGGAGAAACAGGCGCTTTTGGAAGCACGCAGCTTCGACCAGCGCGTGGAGACCTTGATCGCGCTTCTGGAAATGTCCGGCGCGGAAGCACCGAATGCAAAGAGTTTGAATTGATGGAACCCGATCCCAAACTGCTGGAAATCCTCGTCTGCCCGCTGACCAAGGCGACGCTGCATTACGATCGCGAACGGCAGGAGCTGGTGAGCAAACAGGCGGGGCTTGCCTATCCCATCCGCAACGGCATCCCGATCATGCTGCCGGACGAAGCGCGCGAACTTTCCGACGCCGAACGCGATGGCTGAGATCACCGCCTGGCCGACCGAGCTTCGGCTCGA
>CAZTCU010000310.1:0-3556 GCA_964612235.1 uncultured Rhizobium sp. | reverse complement strand
GATGGCCGAGGGCGGGCTGTATTCGGAGCTGGCGAAACTGCAGTTCCTGGACTGAAGCCGGTTCCGGGGCCGCGGATGGCCGGCCCTGCCCGGCGTCGGCGTTATTGCTGGCATTCCCGGACCCGGAGGCTCCATGGCCGCCATCACCGCCCCGCCGCCGCGCCGCGGCCGCACCCGCCTGTATCGCACGGCCGCGCTGCTGGCGCTGGCGATCGTGCTCGTCGGCTTCTCGCGCACCTTCTTCCTGAAGTTCGTGTTCGAAGCGCCACCGCCGCTGTCGCTGCTGACCATGGTGCACGGCACGATCATGACCGCGTGGTTCGTGCTGTTCATCGTGCAGACGCAGCTGGTCGCCGCGGGCCGGGTACGCCTGCACCGCCAACTCGGGATCGCCGGCATCGTGCTCGCCGTGCTCGTGCTCGTCGCGGGCACGACGACCGCGATCGTCGGCGCGCGCCTGGGGCATTCGCCGGGTCCGCCACCGCGCGTGTTCCTGACCGTGCCGCTGGGCGACATGGCAGTGTTCGCGCTGCTGACCGGTGCCGGATTCCTGACCCGGCGCCGCAGCGACTACCACAAGCGCTTCATGGTGCTCGCCTTCGCCGGCATGATCACCGCCGCCATCGCCCGCATCCCCGGCAACGCCAACATCGTCCTCGATTTCGCCGAGACCCTGCTGTTCTGCGCCGCATGCATCGCCTGGGACACCTGGCGCGAACGGCGCCTGCATCCCGCGTTCGCGTGGGGCTTCGCCGTGGTCGCGGTCTCGTGGCCGCTGCGGCTGTGGCTGTCGGGCACGCCTGCCTGGCAGTCGTTCGCGGCGTGGCTGGGCGTGCCGGGGTGACCGCCGGTCTGCGTGCAGCTCGATCGTCCGGGTCCCTGCACGCGCGAGGGGACGTTGCGTCCGCTGCGTCCGGCGCGTCCGGCAGGGCGGCCTCATCTGCCGCCGGGCCGGTCGAGCGGGCTGAGCACGCCTGGCCCTCCGCGGTTGAGCACGTGGGTATATATCTGCGTCGTCGCCACGTCCTTGTGGCCAAGCAACTCCTGGATCGTGCGGATGTCGTAGCCCGCCTCGAGCAGGTGCGTGGCGAAAGAATGACGCAGCGTGTGCGCACTGACTTGCTTCTGGATGCCAGCCTTGCGACACGCGGCCTTCAGCGCACGCGACAGGATGCCGTCGTCGAAGTGATGCCTGCGCTCGACGCCGTCGCGAGGATCGATCGAACGCTGCACCGAGGGGAACACGTACTGCCAGGCGAATTCCCGGGACGCCGACGGATATTTGCGCGCCAAGGCGTGCGGCAGCGCCGCGACGCCGTATCCCGCGGCTAGGTCCGACTGGTGCAGCAGCCGGGCACGCTCGATCTCATGCTGCAAAGGCTCGACCAGCGAGCGCGGCAGCATCGTCCGCCGGTCCTTCCCACCCTTCCCGGCGCGCACCAGGATCTCGTTGCGCCGGAAGTCCACGTCCTGGACGCGCAGCCGCAGGCATTCCATCAAGCGCAGACCGGTGCCATAGAGCAGGCTCGCGATGAGCCAGGGCCGGCCCTCCATCCGCGCGAGCACCTCCTGCACTTCCGCGACGGAAAGCACTGCCGGCAACCGACGAGGCCGCTTCGCGCGCGTGACGTTGTCCATCCAGGGCAGTTCGATGTCCAGCACCTCCCGGTACAGGAACAGCACCGCCGACAACGCCTGGTTCTGGGTACTGGCCGACACCTTGCCCTCGTTGGCCAGGTGCGACAAAAAGGCTTCGACCTCCGGCGCACCCATCAGGCGTGGATGCCGTTTCCCGTTGGCGATGATGAACCGCCGGATCCAGTACACGTACGCCTGCTCGGTGCGCAAGCTGTAGTGTTTCGCCCGCAATCGTCGACGAACCTGCTCCAGCAGGCGGGGTTTCCGGGCCTCCGCATCCGCCTGCGTTACCACCTCATCCAGTTGAATATCCACCGTGCCGAACCCATCCGTTGCAATATGCACGGACAGGCTACCCCACGCCCCGGGACCCGAAGTTCGGGCATCTCCCTCGGATCTGGTGGGATTTTCCCTTGACCCGCCCCTTCCACAGGATGAATATCCCGTCCATATCGCGTCCTTCGGACGCTACTAAGCGTTAGGCCGCAAAGAGCAGATTCCGTGACCAAACGACTGAAGCTCAGGATAGTTGGCGGTTCGCTTGAATGCTTTGTGGCCATAGAGTATGAAAGTGATACTTACTTCTCATACGCTAGCGGCTCGAAAATTCCAAGCATTACCTGGCAAAGCTCGCCTCATTCCACCGAGGCTGTCATTGGCCTACTACGTGAGCGTGGATGGCATACGACCGACATTGGAGATGAGCTAGATGAAGCGCGCATTTTCACGCCGGGTGCGGCCTAACATTGCGTTCAAGCCGAAATTGCATCGCTACGCCGTCAACATGGCAGGAAGAGCTTGCCATGTTGCCGGCTACGCGCTGCAATTCGGCTTAACTTGAGCGTTATGCGGGGGCGGCATTCTGCAATTCACGCGCATTCGCGCGATCGTGCAGGTCCTTGTGCTGCCGGCTTTACGAGCTCGCTTCGGCTGCCATCAGCTGGGGGTTCTCGCACCAGTCCTGGCTCGGCCCCGCTTCGGGATAGGCCACCTTCGGCAGGGCCACGGGTTGGAAGATCCAAGCGCTCCCAGCGTTTCCTCGCTTCGGACCAGCAGGGCTCGCCCCTCGCTTTCCAGGTGCTGCCAGCCGTGCCTGCCCTCGGCGCCGGCCTCGCAGTTGCCCGGCCCTGGTTCTGCGGCGTAGCCTGCGCATAACAAATCGTTCAAGCCGAACTCGCCCCGGTACGACTTTGCTCCGGGCCGTTCCATGCCGTTATCGCCTTGGGGAACATCTCGCGGCGAGTCGGCTTAACTCAAGCGTTAGGCTTTGCACTGGGGAGGCCGTGTGACTGCAAGCAAGAAGACGCTGCTCGTGGACGGCAAGCCAATTGCTGATATTCCGATCACTGGCGATATAGAGAAGGATATCGCCTCGGCAAAATTCGCTATGAAGGCTGCTGGCGTTGAGAGGACTGTTTCAAGCCTCGAGGTCCTATTACGACAAGCCGCCTCCTTCGCGACTACTGCGGCATACATCTACAGCACCAAGCTGTCCCGGAAACCTTGGGATCATTTCGCGGTCACTCCGTTTGTCGTCAATTCAGTGTTTTCCATTGAGCTCTACCTCAAGGCCATTGGAAAGATTTACGGGGTAGAGCTACATGGCCACCGTCTCAAGACCGAGCTATTCGACAAGCTTCCTACCGATGCGTCGCAACTTCTAGATTCATTAACGGCTGCCTATCGCCGGGACAAAGGTGAGGTCGCGCCACACGATCTACGCGACGTTCTGGCAACACTAAACAACGCCTTCGTGCTGTGGCGCTATCCACATGAGGGTAAGGACGCGCCATATTTCAATGTATCTGACGCAATCGCAGCGCTGGACATCTTGGACGCCGCTTGTCGTGAGTCGCGCCAAGCCTAACAATGCGTTCAAGCCGAAATTGCATCGCTACGCCGTCAACATGGCAGAAAA
>CAZTCU010000309.1:0-3558 GCA_964612235.1 uncultured Rhizobium sp. | reverse complement strand
GGATCGCGACGCTGTATTCGCCGTTGAAGCTGTTCGCGCCGGTGGGGTTCGGGTTTTTTGCGCTTGGGGCGGGGTATTACGCGTACACCTTTTGGCACTACCATCGGTTCACGAACATGAGCGTGCTTCTGTTCAGCGCAGCGGTGATCGTTTTCCTGATCGGATTGATCTCGGAGCAGATCACGAGTCTGACGTACCAAGCGGTGCGATCGGAACGGCGTGCCGATGACAAGCGATCCTAGTACTCGCGAGCGGGCGCCCCATGCCTCACTGAATATTCCCGGCAGGCGCCCGAAGGCGGAGAAGAT
The DNA here is from genome assembly GCA_964612235.1 of uncultured Rhizobium sp. Classification (GTDB taxonomy): domain Bacteria; phylum Pseudomonadota; class Alphaproteobacteria; order Micropepsales; family Micropepsaceae; genus Rhizomicrobium. Next base: position 3,250 of record CAZTCU010000309.1, on the reverse strand, counting down.
CCGGACTCTCCTTCCGCTCGACAGCGACGCCCGCGGCCCTTTGCGCCTGCTTGAAATCGGGACGGGTTCGGGAGCGATCGCAAGCCATTTCGGTGGCCTGGCACACCCCCGGTTCGACGTCGATGCCGTCGATGTGATCGATCAGCGCCGTGTATTCGCGGGATACCGTTTTCGACTCGTGGCCGGGGTCGAGTTGCCTTACGAAGACGGGAGCTTCGATGTCGTTCTCAGCAACCATGTGCTCGAGCACGTGGGCGAGTGGGCGGATCAGGCCAAGCATCTCCGGGAGATCTCGCGGGTGCTATCACCCCGGGGAGTCGCGTACCTGGCTTCGCCGAATCGCTGGCAGCTGGTGGAGCCGCATTTCCACGTGCCATTCCTGTCGTGCTTGCCAAAGGGGATGCGGAGCGGATACCTCTCGCTCTGGCGCCTCGAAAAAACAGCCTACGATTGCGAACCCCTGGAGATGGCGGCCATCGAGTTGCTCATGGACGAGGCACAGCTCGAGTCCAGGAACATCTGCGTTGAAGCGCTTCGCAGCCTCGTGGCGCTCGAAGCCAGGCCGTCACTGGGGGCGAAGGTGGCGAACCTGCTTCCGGAGCATCTTGTCTGGCGCCTGCGTTCGATTTGTCCCACGCACGTTTACCTGCTGCGCCACAAGACCCGCTCGTGAGCGTCGATCACAAACCTCGCCTGCTGGTGCTTGCCTCCACCTATCCGCGGTGGATGGGTGACCACGAGCCAGGATTCGTCCACGAACTTTGCCGCAGGCTGGCCGACAGGTTCGACGTGGCGGTGCTCGCGCCGAGCGCACCCTTGGCCAAGCCTTCCGAAGAGATGGATGGCGTACTCGTATCGCGTTTCCGGTATGCGCCGCGGGCAATGGAAACGCTGGTGAACGATGGAGGAATGGTCGCGAACCTGCGCCGTCATCCATGGAAATGGCTTCTTGTTCCAGGATTCCTCCTCGGGATGCTGCTTGCAACGGCTCGACAGATCAGGCGCGGCAAATTCCGCGCCGTCCATGCCCATTGGTTGATTCCGCAAGGATCCGTTGCGGTGCTCGCGCGGATGGCGGGCCACCCGCGGCCGCCGCTGCTGCTGACGATCCATGGCGGTGATCTGTATACGTTCGGGAGCGCGCCCTTTCGGTGGCTGAAGCGGGAAGTGGCAAAGCGAGCCGCGGCGATCACCGTCGTAGGTACTGCAATGCAGGAAGCAGTTGGCGAGCTGGCCGGCGACGGGGTTCCTGTCCTCGTCAAGCCGATGGGCGTGGCGTTTTCCGCTTTCCGGCCTGCACCCGAGGTAACGCGGGCCCGGTCCGAATTGCTGTTCGTCGGTAGGCTGGTCGAGAAGAAGGGGCTTCGTTATCTGCTCGATGCACTTCCGGAGATTGCTTCGGCGGTCCCGGACGTGCGGCTGACGGTCGTGGGATTCGGTCCCGAGGAAGCCGAATTGCGCGATCGAGCGCGACGCCTGGGCATGTCGGAACGCGTTGCGTTCCAGGGCGCAGTCCCGCAGTCACGGCTGCCTGGGTTCTACCAGCGCGCCACGACCTTGGTTGCCCCATTCGTCCAAGCCGAAAGCGGCGATCGCGATGGATTGGGGCTCGTCATGGTCGAAGCGCTGGCCTGTGGATGTCCGGTGGTGACCACCAGGATTCCGGCTGTGAAGGACGTGTTCGAAGGGGCATGGCCGGAGTTTTGCGCGGAGCCCGCGAATCCACGCTCCATCGCGGAAGAGGTGGTTCGTTTGGTTCTGGCCCGGGAGCGCGCCGCCGCGGACGCGCTGCGCCAGGGAGCGAACCTGAAGCGGAAATTCGATTGGGATTTCGTTGCGAACGGATACGCGGACCTGCTGGACCAATTGCGGTGAAAATCGACAAGCGCAACCCCTTGCATTGGCTGTTGCTGGGCGCTTTTACCGGGATCGTGGCCGTCGCGATCCTTTTGCGCCCGTTCGCCAGGAAGAATCCGCGACAGAGGGTGATTTTCTACGGGCACAAGCTGGCGGGGAACTTGTTGCCGACGTATCGCGCTCTGGAAGAACACGGTTCCGATTTCGAATCATGTTTCCTGACGATGGACCTCGCTTATTGCTGGCGTCTTCGTTCGAAGGGAGAGCGCGCCATTTTCGCGATTTCCTGGCCCGCCGTGGCCTGGTTGGCAAGCGCGGATGCCGTCATCAGCGATCACGGGCTGCATGCGATTCGCCCCATGCAGGCCCTGACCGATTTGAAGTTCTTCGATGCATGGCACGGGATTCCGTTCAAGGGGTTTGACCGGGACGATTTCAGCGTCCAGCGCCGTTTCGATGAGATATGGGTTGCTTCTCCTTTCCTTGCCGAGATCTACGCGCAGCGTTTCGGCTTCTCGCCGTTGCGGGTGTTCGCGACCGGCTATGCCAGGACGGACATCCTGGTGGACGGCAAGACGGATGCGTCGGAAGTACGCCGCGAACTCGGGATTCCTCCGGGCGCGAAAGTGGTGCTCTTCGCGCCGACGTGGCGGCAGGACGACCCGGGGCGCAGCGGCTATCCATTCGGGGTCAGCCCGGAAGACTTCTTCAACGCGATGTCGGACTTCGCGGCGCGCCATGGCGCCATCTTCATCGTTCGGGATCACCTGAACCAAGGCGCGCGTCATCAGGCGATGCGCCCGGGTATCGTCGATCTTCCATTTTCCACCTATCCATGGACGGAGCGGCTGCTCCTCGTGGTGGACGTACTGGTGTGCGACTGGTCGTCCATAGCTTTCGACTTCCTCTTGCTCGATCGCCCTGCCATTTTCCTCGATGTCCCGGCGCCGTTCGCCAAGGGGCTCACCCTCGATGCGTCGTGGCGTTATGGGCAACTGGCGGGGTCCTTGGAGGAATTGCTGCAGGCGTTGGAGGCGTCCGTCGCCGATCCTTCAGCGTTCATGGCCGAACATGGCACCCGAATGAAGGAACTCCGGGATCGCCTTTACGGCGGCATGGCTGACGGCAAATCGGCGGAACGATGCGTGCAGCGCCTCACCCGCTCGCTCAGGTCCTGAATCGAGGGCTTCCGGCGGGGAAAAGTTCGTCCAGCAGTCGTTCCGCGGAATGCGCGTCGTGGTGGTCGAAGACGAGGGAGCGGACGCGCGCGCGCTCCCCGCGCCACGCGTCCCCTTCCTGGATCGCGCGTGGCAATGCCTCGGCCAGCGTCGAAACGTCGGAATACTTCGGCCCCGGGGTCATGTCGCCGTAATCGAAATAGAGAGGTCTATCT
>CAZTCU010000308.1:0-3560 GCA_964612235.1 uncultured Rhizobium sp. | reverse complement strand
TTGATCGTTGCGGCACGCACAAGCGGAAAGATCGCAGAGGCGAGCGGCATCACGCTGTTCCTCGTTGACGGCAATGCCAAGGGACTTTCACGGCAGAAGCTGAAAAGCGTCGACAGCCGGGGTGTCGCGAATCTTTCGTTCGACAATGTCGAAGTGGGCGCGGATGCCGTGCTTGGATCGGTGGATCAGGGGTATGGTATCCTGGAAGCGACGCTGGATCGCGCGCGCGCGGGACTTGCGGCCGAAATGCTGGGCAGCGCCACGCAGGCATTCGAAACCACGCTGGACTATCTCAAGACGCGCGTGCAGTTCGGCCAGGTGATCGGGACGTTCCAGTCGCTGCAGCATCGCGCGGCCAAGATGTACACCGACCTCGAATTGACGCGCTCCTGTGTCGAAGCCGCGCTATCGGCCATCGACAACAATTCCAACGACGTGCCGCAGCTTGCCTCGCTCGCCAAGGCGAAGGCGAACGAGCTTTGCCATCTTGTCTCCAACGAGATGGTGCAGATGCATGGCGGCATCGGCATGACGGATGCGCACGATGCGGGGCTTTATCTCAAGCGCGCGCGGGCTGCGGAAGCGACGTTCGGAAGTGCTGCCTATCACCGGGATCGCTACGCAAGCTTGCTGGAATATTAACGGACCCATCTTCGCAGCCATGCGTTCTTGTGCGATAGCAGGCGAGGGTGGAGGTTCGCGAAGATGATCTCGGTCAGGACAAGCTTGGGCGACGGTGCAGCCGATGTGACGGCGGCGCTCGGCGCATGGCGCGAGAAGCTTCCGAGGCTCTGGGCCAAGGACAAATCGCTCTGGACGGGCGCCGACGAGGACAAATGGCTCGGCTGGCTCGGGATCGTAGCGCGCGAGCAGCACGACCTGCCGTCTCTGCAGGCGTTCGCGCAACAGGTGGCGGGGCTCTCCGATGTCGTGCTGATCGGCATGGGCGGATCGAGCCTTGGGTCGGAAGTCCTGGCGCAGAGTTTCGGGCGGCAGACGGGCTTTCCAAGATTTCATGCACTCGATTCCACCAGCCCCGATCAGATCGCAACGCTGGAAGCAACGCTCGATCTGGAAAAGACACTTTTTATCGTGGCGTCCAAATCCGGTTCGACGCTCGAGCCGAACATCCTCAAGGATTATTTTTTTGCGCGCGCAGGCGGGGCTGGGCATCGGTTCGCTGCGATCACCGATCCCGGCTCTTCCATGGAGAAGGAAGCGAAGGAAAAGGGATACGCGCACATCTTTTACGGCGAGCCCACCATCGGCGGGCGTTATTCGGTGCTGTCGCGGTTCGGCTTGGTGCCGGGCGCGGCGATGGGGCTCGACATTGCGCGATTGTTGAGCGCAACGAGCGAAGCTGTGGCGCGCTGCAAGAGTGACGATCTCCAAGGCAATCCGGGCGCGATGCTGGGATTGGCGCTCGGCGTTCTGGCGACCAAGCATGGGCGCGACAAGATCACGATCTCGGCGAGCCCCACGCTCAAGTCGGTCGGCGGATGGCTGGAGCAGTTGATCGCAGAGTCGACTGGCAAGATCGGCAAGGGACTGATCCCCGTCGATCTCGAACCGTTGGCGGCGCCGTCGTTTTACGGCGCGGATCGCGTTTTCGTGCATGTCGCGATGGCGGGCGATTCCGAACCTGCGGAATTGAAGGCGCTGGAAGCTGCGGGGCAGCCTGTCATCCGTCTCACGCTGAGCGACGTTTACGAGCTTGGTCAGTTGTTCTTTGTGAGCGAGATCGCGGTGGCGGTTGCCGGTGCGGTGCTCGGCATCAATCCGTTCGACCAGCCCGACGTCGAGGCCAGCAAGGTCAGGTCGCGCGAGCTGACGAAGGAATATGAAAGCTCGGGCAGATTGCCCGCGGGCGAGCCGGTGCGCCGTTTCGACGGCATGGCGCTTTATGCCGGTGCGAAGAACGCAAAGGCGATCGAGGGATGCAACACGCTGACCGAGGTGTTGCGCGCGCATTTCCGTCAGGCGAAGGCGGGCGACTACATCGGGCTGCTGGCATTCATCGAACAATCGCCGGCGCATATGGCGCAACTACAGGCGATGCGAACGAAATTGCGCGACAAGCTGAAGGTGGCGACCTGCGCGGAATTCGGACCGCGCTTCCTGCATTCGACGGGGCAGGCTTACAAAGGCGGGCCGAATTCCGGCATTTTCCTCACCGTCTCGGCGAAGCCGAAACGAGATCTGCAGCTTGCCAACGGAAAGATGAGTTTCGGTGTGGTTCAGGAAGCCCAGGCCATCGGCGATTTCGAGGTGCTGAACGAACGCGGGCGGCGGGCCTTGCGCCTGCATCTCGACGATGTGGAAGGCGGCCTGTCGGCTCTGGGCAAAGCGCTGGACGCGGCGCTGGCCTGACGGAACCAATCGGTCGGGTCACGGTTGAGTCGGGGAAACGAAGTTCCCGAGGATGCCATGGCCGCCCGCCGCAAGAAGAAAGCCGCTCCCAAAAGCGATGCCTCCAACGATAACCTGCCGTCGCGCCGCCGGGGCGGAAGGCCTGCCTGGCAGGGACATTTGCGGCTGTCGCTGGTGAGCTGCCCGGTAGCGCTGATCAACGCCACCACGCGGTCCAACGACATTTCCTTTCACCTGATCAATCCCGACACCAACAACCGCATCCGCATGATCCCGACCGATCCGGATTCCGGGCCGGTGGAGCGCTCCGATCTCGTGAAGGGCTACGAGGTGTCGAAAGACGAATATGTGATCGTCACCGACGAGGAACTGGACGAGGTGAAGCTGGAGACGACGCGCACGCTCGACATCGAACGCTTCGTCGATGCGGCCACCATCGACCGGCTCTATTGGAACGATCCCTATTTCCTGGTGCCGGACGATGAAAGCGGGATCGAAGCCTACAGCGTGATCCGCGATGCGATGGCGAATTCGGAGCGCATCGCACTGGGGCGTGTGGTGATGCACACGCGCGAACGGCTGATGGCCATCGAGCCGCGCGGCAAGGGATTGGTCGCCTATACGCTTCGCATGCACGACGAAGTGCGCGATCCCGAGCAGGCTTTTCGCGACATTTCCGATGCCAAGCCCGACAAGAAGATGATCGAGATCGCCGAGAAGATCATCGACCAGAAGGAAGGCCCGTTCGACACGGAGGATTTCAAGGATCGCTATGAAACGGCGCTGCGCGAATTGATCCGCAAGAAGGAGAAGGGCGAGAAACTCGTCAGCGCGCCTGAACCGGAAGACACCAATGTGATCGACCTGATGGCTGCGCTGCAAAAGAGTTTGAAAGGCAAGGCCAAGGCGCCTGCGCGGGCGACGAAAGCGAAGCGGAAGAAAGCGAGCTGAAATCTTACCTCCCCCTTTGTGGGGAGGTAAACTTGGCGCCCAACTTCTTTCTCGCACTCTCAAGTGACACCGCGCTCTTCGCGAAATCCTTCCACGGACCGGCGCGTTTGAGCAGCGCCTTTGCGTTGGCGATGGTGTAGTCCTGGGGATCGAGGCCGTGTTTGGCCTGTGCCCAGGATAGCGGTAGCGAGATGGTGGCGTGCGGGCGCGCGCGCGGCGACCACGGGGCGACGGCGGTT
>CAZTCU010000307.1:0-3565 GCA_964612235.1 uncultured Rhizobium sp. | reverse complement strand
GCCCTCAAGATCGGCCATGCCCGCGCCGTGGCTTTGCTCGCCGCGGCCCAGGCCGAACTGGAGATCGCCGAATATGCGCCCAACCACATCAAAAAATGCGTGGTCGGCGTGGGCCATGCCGACAAGGAACAGGTGATGGCGATGGTCAAGCGATTGTTGCCGACCGCAGGCGTCCATCAATTCGATGCCGCCGACGCACTTGCCGCCGCCATCGCGCATGCGCATCTCGCGGGCACGCGCGCGAAGATTGCTGGAGCGTTAGCAGGCGAAGTGGTTTCCGGTTCGCCGTCCGCCAGAGCGACCAACAAAAGGTCGGCACTCGTATGATTGGAAAATTAACAGGCATCGTGGATACGCTGGGCGAGGATCACGCGATCCTCGACGTAAACGGCGTCGGCTATCTTGTGAGCTGTCCGTCTTCCACGCTTTCGAAACTCGTGAGCGGCAACACCGCCTCGCTGATGATCGAAACCCGCGTCACCGACGAAACGATCAAGCTCTACGGTTTTTCTTCCGCCGAAGAACGCGAATGGTTCCGCCTGCTGCAGACGGTACAGAACGTCGGCGCCCGCGTGGCATTGAACGTGCTTTCCGCGTTGAGCCCACGCGATCTCGAACGCGCGCTGGCTTTGAGCGATAAAGCCGCCATCGGCCGCGCCCAAGGTGTCGGCCCCAAACTCGCGCTGCGCATCGTCACCGAACTGAAAGACAAAGCTCCCGCCATGATCCTGCGCGGCCACGGCGACGAAACCGTCGCCCACGCCGCCCCGCGCGGCCCCGAAGCCGATGCGGTCGCAGCGCTTGTGGGGTTGGGTTATTCTCCCACGCAGGCAAGCGAAGTCGTGGCGCGCGTGGCGCGCGAGCTTGGCAGCGTTTCGGTGGAAGTGCTCATCCGCGAATGCTTGCGGCACATGGCGAAGTAAGGATCGGTGATGGCCAAACCTTCGACAGCCGAACGTCTCGTCACTCCCGAACGCGCCGAGGAAGACTCGCTCGAATCCAGCCTGCGTCCCAAAACACTTGCCGATTTCGTCGGACAGCAGCAGGCACGCGAGAATCTTTCCATCTTCATCGAAGCAGCGAAGAAGCGCGGCGAGGCGCTGGACCATGTGTTGTTCTCGGGCCCGCCAGGCCTCGGCAAAACAACGCTCGCGCAAATCGTGGCGCGCGAGCTGGGCGTGAATTTCCGCTCCACCTCCGGTCCTGTGCTGGCCAAGGCGGGTGATCTCGCGGCCATCCTCACCAATCTCGAACCGCGTGACGTTCTTTTCATTGACGAAATCCACCGCCTCAATCCGGTGGTGGAAGAAATCCTCTACCCCGCGATGGAGGACTACGAACTCGATCTCGTCATCGGCGAAGGCCCGTCCGCGCGTTCGGTGAAGATCACGCTCGCACCCTTCACGCTCGTGGGCGCCACCACGCGCTCGGGCCTCATCACCACGCCGTTGCGCGACCGTTTCGGCATTCCCGTGCGCCTCAATTTCTATTCGGCGGAAGAACTGGTTTCGATCGTCGAACGCGGGGCGCGCGTGCTGGGCTTCGATCTTTCACCCGATGGCGCGCGCGAGATCGCGGGCCGCGCGCGGGGCACGCCGCGCATCGCGGGCCGCCTGCTCAAGCGTGTGCGCGACTTTGCCAGCGTCGGCGGCCATGCGCGCGTCGATGCGAAAATCGCCGACGCGGCGCTCACCCGGCTCGAAGTCGACAAGCGCGGCCTCGATTCCTTCGACCGGCGCTATCTCAAACTGATCGCGGAATCCTTCACCGGCGGTCCTGTCGGCGTCGAAACCATCGCCGCCGCGCTCGGCGAAGCGCGCGACGCCATCGAGGAAGTGGTCGAACCTTTCCTGATGCAGCAGGGCTTCGTCCAGCGCACGCCGCGCGGCCGCGTGCTCACCAATGCCGCGTTCGGTCATCTCGGCCTTCCCATGCCGTCGCGCGATCCCGCGCAGATCGGCCTCTTTTCGGGCGATTCCGATGAGTGAACTGAAGGGCCTCGGACGCTTCGACGGCAAGATGCACATCCTGCCGATCCGCGTGTATTACGAAGACACCGATCTTTCCGGCGTCGTCTATCACGCCAATTACCTGCGCTACATGGAGCGGGGCCGCACCGAGTTCTTCCGTGCGGTCGGCATCAAGCTCGCCGCACTTGAGGATGCCGAGCCCACCGCGTGGACGTTACGCAAAATTCAGCTGGAATATTTCCGGCCCGCGCGGCTGGAAGACCAGCTTGAAGTCCGCACCATCTGTGCGAGCCTTTCCGGCGCGCGCATGGTGGCCGACCAGAAGATCTACGCAAACGACATGCTTCTGACCCACGGAACCGTCGAAGCCTGTGTCATGACGCTTGCAGGGCGGCCCCGCCGAATCCCCGAGGACGTGCGCGACAAGCTGGCCCCTTTCCTTTACGAAGAGCGTTGAACGATTCGCGCCCAATTTCGGCCACTTTACCTAGGTTTTTAGCGTGAACCGGTGGTGCTTAGCGGTTCCCGCGACAAGCGGATGAGGTTTGTTCATGAGTTTCAAGCGCGTGCTCGCAGCCCTGGGGCTGATTCTTTCGGTCTCCCTGGTGTCCGTGACACCCGCCGCACTGGCACAGTCCTCCCCGCAAGCAGCTCCCGTGGGCGCCGGCACCGAAGCCCATCCGCTCGATGCCCCCAGCGCCGCTCCCACCGGCGATGTCGAAATCGGCAGTTCGACCGCGGCAGTCGGCGGAAATCTGGGCGATATTTCCATCGTTTCGCTGTTCTGGCGCGCCGATCCGCTGGTGAAGGCGGTGTTCGTGCTGCTGGTGGCCGCCTCGCTGTGGTCATGGACCATCATCATCAGCAAATGGATTTTGTTGGGCTCGATCCGCCGCAAGGCCGACGCCTTCGAGAAGACGTTCTGGTCCGGCCTGTCGCTCGACGAACTTTATACGCAGTTCTCCGCCAAGGCCGATCACCCCATGGCGACGGTGTTCACCTCCGCCTTGCGCGAATGGCGCCGCGCCTTCGAAGGCGGTTCGCCGCGCGAGGCTGTGCTCCCAAGTATCAAGGACCGCATCGAGAAGGCGATGAACGTCACCATCCTGCGCGAGATGGATGGCCTCGAACGCCAGTTGGGATTTCTCGCCACCGTCGGCTCCGTGTCGCCGTTCATCGGCCTGTTCGGCACGGTGTGGGGCATCATGAATTCGTTCTCGGCCATCGCCGCACGCCACGACACGACGCTCGCCGTGGTCGCGCCCGGCATCGCCGAAGCGTTGTTCGCGACCGCGCTGGGCCTGCTCGCCGCCATTCCGGCGGTGATCTTCTACAACCGCTTCGTCAACGAGATGGCGCGCTACAACAACCGCCTCAACGGTTTCGCCGACGAATTCTCGGCCATCCTCTCGCGCCAGCTTGACGAGAAGGCCGCGCGCTGATGGCGGCGACGCTCCAAAGCCGCGATCACCGCCGCCGTCCGATGGCGGAGATCAACGTCACGCCCTTCGTCGACGTGATGCTGGTGCTGCTCATCGTCTTCATGGTCACGGCACCTCTTCGCACCGTCGGCGTGCCCGTCGATCTGCCGAAGA